>NZ_DEXB01000046.1:91873-129675 GCF_002366485.1 Hyphomonas sp. UBA3195 | reverse complement strand
CCCGACGACACCTTCCCGGCCAATGCCGTCGTCTCAACACGGAAGTCCGTAGACGAAGCAGCGGTATTTCGGGGGTTTAACTAGAATCTAATACCAAATAGTCCGCCTCGCTCGTTATCTGATAAACGAGTGGAGTTGATGTAGGGAGCGGGGTCAAAAATGGCTTCTTGGCTAGCCCGTTCTTCTGCACGAATCTTCTCTAAATCATCTGAATTCATGGCAACGATGTATTGGATACCGTACTGTTCGCATTTTTCGCTAGCCACTTGGAGGGCGAGGCCAATTTGCCGTCCGTCAACTCCATCAAATATATGGCTATCGTGCACTAGGAAACCCGGAAACTTTCCATTTTCTTTCGTGATTATTGCAAGCATCAAGTCGAAGCAAAAGATTTGCATGTGGCTTTTACCGCCACTTTTCTTTCCCCGGATGTTTGTGCCTATTTCTAAGCCAGCTACTCCTCGACTTTTTGAAATAGATAGTTCTCCGGGTTCATCGTACAGTTGACGAGAGATTTCGGCGAATAAGCGTGTTGCCTGGGTTCTAGCATCTGAACGTTCGAGTACGTCTAGTTCAATCAAGTCGATTAAGTCTTTGATTTCATCTCTCAGTATAGAGCGCTCTTCATTGACATCTCTGATGCGAGGGATTTGGACCGCAAGCTCAGCCTGTTCTTGTTCTAGGCGTGTTAGTTCACTTTGAAGAGCTGCGTAACGTTCAATTGCAATTCCAGATTTCAATATCTGGAGGTGCCCCTTCAACTCAGATTGAAGTTCAGATATTTTCGATTTTCGATTAGCAAGTCGCCGTTTGGCTTGCTTCTGCTCAGAAAGCAAATGTGACTTCCTATTTTTTGCTATAGCTTGATGGAATAATTGTACTTGCTCAAACCTATGATAAACTTGCTCGGGGAAGAATACTCCAACCTCATTGTACAGAGTTTCTATGTCGCCTCTTTCAGAAGAGCCTACTTCTTCTAAAGAGCCTTCAATGTCTTCGATGAGGTCGAGATCGGCCAAATTCTGCTCGTTGAATTCGCGAATGCATCTTGTTAATTCATTCGCGGTTCTCTCATGTCCTCTATAGTCGTCGATAACTTCTGCGTTCCGGACCGCTTCCTGTTGAAGAGAGATTTCGTTCTCTAGGATATCGAATCGCGCTTGCATTCTTTGTGGGTCAAGACCAAACTTATCGAGTAGTCCGCTTTTGAGCATTTTGTATAATTCGTCTGCGGAGCTTCGTTCGTCCTTCTTTTCTTGCAGGCGCTTTGGTAGGCGCCAGTCAAACCCAAGCAAGTAGGATAAGCTGACTTGACTGTCCCATCCTTTTTGCTTTGCGGCATTGAGCGTGGGCGAAGAGAATCCGCCGTTCCGTTCTTTTCTCACATAATACGAAAGCAATGCGCCAAAGCTAGGGCTGTACTTCTCGTCCGATATTTCGCTACCGAGCTGAAACCATAAGACTGATAGCCGCTGTCGTAGAGATGTCTTCTCGGTAGTCTCCCCATTAACGCTGACGTGTTCCCGGTCTTCGGAAATCCACTTTTCAATCCGCAGTTCTTCGGTCGCGCTTTGTCTGAAACTTATTGAGAAAGACTCTTCTCGCAGTTCAGGTTTGTAAAAATCGGAACCAGATTGCTTTCGATCCGCAAGCAAATAGTGAATGAGCTCGATAAGGCTCGTTTTGCCCGTGCCGTTTCTTGTGTCCTTTACACTTGATGTCTCGTGACGCTCAGCGACTATGATGTTCAACCCTTTGGTGAACTCAAAAGACTTGAAACTCTCAAGTGAACTCGAAATCTGGGAAATCATTTGTTCTTAATCCTAAGCAGACCGCCTTTGAATTGGATTGCGTCGAGTGTGTACAAGAAGTCCAATGCCAGTAAAAACCAGTCGAAGTGAATCCTAGCAAGACCGCTTTCCTGTCGCGTATTTTGGACCTCGTAAAACACGACTGAAGCAGACTTCGGTTCCTCGAGAGCAGAAATTATGTCTGCCCCTACACCAATTAGAGCATTACTTGCGTCGATGTGTTTGCTTGGAAGTATCATGATGAGCTGATAGGTGCATTTTCGAAGATATCGCAGGCATCAAAGTAGTAGGCGAGGACAACATACGCTGCTTGGCGGACTATGGGCGATTGATCATCTCCAATCCAAGAAAGAAGTTTCCCAATAATCTCGTCCGGTTCGTATCCAATGAATTTCAGTTCTTCGTACTTCGACTTCATCTTAGTTTGAAGCTGAGAAGCACCTGTGGGAGTGTTAAGGGATGAAATGTACCTATCGACAATTCCGACTCGAGTAAAAGCAGCTTTAATCTCCACTTTTGCAGGCAAAGATAGCTGATTGAACTCCAATTTTTTCTCGTCCGGAATTTCTCCTATGAACGTTGGGTCGATTGGAGTTTTTACGTTGTCTATTAGTTTTCTCAGTAAGGGACGAATGTGTTCCATCTCGACGTTGCGGTATTTCATCGCGAACGACTGAGGATATAAGTCGATCAGCTGTTGACCGTTCAGTTTGTCATGTAGGTTGTTCTTGAGGTAATTTCTCGAACCCTCAGATATTTTGATATGTGGGTATTCAGATCGCAATGCCTCTAACTTGTCACTGAGGCGGGGCGGAATTCCGCCGTTGTTGTTGTGAACAAAAACCCATTCTTTGAGGTTCGGCCAAAATTGTGTCACTTCAGGGAATGAGTTTGCAACCTTGGCGGCCGCATTCGTGGTGAATGTACTGGGCGATTCAGGCGCGTAACACTGAAATACCGTCTCTGCCGATATTAAACGTCCATCGCATTTCTTATCTCCCTGTGGTCCACCTGGTTTGATTTTCTCAAAATCGGAGCCCCAGACCAATTCCGCCATATCGCAGAACCATTCTTCAAAATCGGTTTGCTTGTGGGTGCTAAAGGCTGAATCGAAATCGGAGCAAAAGTCTTCGTTATTCATGAATCACTTACCAGATGTGTGACTTTTGGTTGCCGCAAAGCAGCATGGAGCGCAACCCTTGCGAGATTCTAAATAGCTTCCCAATCCGTCTGATAACTCCCGCCCATAGACTCTCCGGCATGAACGGGATGGCGGCATTCATTGAACAGGGGCTCAAGGCCGCGCAGGGCGCGGTGCTGGATGTGCGGGCGCAGGCCGGGCTGCATCTGGAGCCGGAATCGGTGTCGCGGCGCGTGCGCGCCAGGGTGCGCGGGCGGCTGAAGGCCATTGAAACGATTGTCCGGCGGCTGATCATCCTGATGGCGGCGGCGCTGGACCTGCCACCTCTTTCGCAAGCCAGCCCCGGCCAGTCCGGCGCGGCGGCCTCCACTCCGCGCCCGGCGCTTGCCGACACGGTAGAGGATGTTACGGACACTTTTGGGACCAGTTATGGACCAGTCCATCGCCTCAACCTGACCGGGCGGCGGACGGCCGGTCTCATGGATTGGCAGGACGCCTTCGCGGGGAAGGGGGCCGCCCAGACGCTTGTCGCCGGGCCGGTCCCCGCCGCGCCGCTGATCGCGCGCATCATCGCGCTGCAACGCCTGCTGAAAGATCCGGCGCCGGCCGCCAGACGGCTCGCCCGCCATCTGGCCCAGATGAAGGCAAGGCGCGAGCCGCGCCCCGTCTGCCCGCCCAGCGCCGGCAATTTCCGCCTCGGCGCAGAGCTGGGCACAGTGGCCAGCGCCCTGCCGGGCCTTGTCAGCCGCGCCGTCGCGGACTGGCCGGACACGTCCTGAGTTGTCGTGAAATTTGAACCCGTTTGCCGGGGCGCGGATTCGCGTCGCCGGACGCAGGCGCATCCTTCGACGCCGCCCATCCTTCGACTTCGCTCAGGATGAGCTTTTCTCGGGTGGCGGGTTTCCGGACTCATTCCGCCTCACTTGCTGACTCATCCTGAGCGAAGTCGAAGGATGAAGCCACCGGGAGCAGAAGCCCGGCGCTTGCGCTTCGGGCCTTCTCGGGGACATCGCATTGCGATGTCTGACCCCTCGAAGCCTGAGCGAAGTCGAAGGATGACCGATCAGGAAACCAGGGAACCTACTTGCCCTCAAAGAAGGAATAGACCGCATCTTCCGGATGGCTCGCGCCAATCGGCGTGCGCGGGCCAAAGCGCTCGGCCTCTGTGCCCGGCGGCAGCGGCATTTCCTCGGTCCAGTCGAACACGACGAGCCGGTTGAGCACGCGCCACTCGCCATCGCGCTTCACGAACCAGTCGAGATAGCGCCCTTTCATGTCCCATTGCTGCATCCGGCGGTCGGCGCCGGGCTGGCGCTGGAAGGCAGAGAAATAGCTCTCCACCGCCGCGCCGCCCTCGCGGAATTCGATCAGGATATTGTGGATCTGGTGAATGCCCCGCTCGATATAGGGAAGCGTCTTCATCGCCCAGTCGACAAAGCCCGACGCGCTGCCCTGGTAAGGCCCGTGATGATCGGTGCCATCCGGCCAATAGGCCGAACGCAGCATTTCCTCATCCGCCCGGTCGATGCCGCGCGCATAGCGAAACAGGCAATCCCGGATCGCTTCGCGCGCCCACAATTCCTCGACTTTCTGTTCCAGCGTCAATTCGGCCATGGCGGCGCTCCCTGTTTGATTGCCTGCTAGGTACAGGGCCTTTCCGGAATGTAAAACAGGTCAGAGCGGCCTGAAATGGGGCGGTGCCAAATATGCACTGGGCGGGCAAGAGGATCACCACGCCTTCGCCAGCGTGTATTTGGGCGAAACGTGCTTCACCGGACAAGCCCTTGTTACAGCTGTGAAATTTGAAGATTTCGCCCGGATGAACGGGCAGGTCTCCATGCAAGTGAAAGTGACTGTAATTCGCATAAGGAGCAGTTCGCCGCCGACTTTTCCGGGCCGTCTTGTCCGCCCCGCCTGCTTGCGTCAGGACAAGGCAAAAATGACGGAGGTCTCCCATGCTGAAACTGAACCTGCTGGCTGCGAGCGCTTGTGTCTTCGTGACCGAAAGCCTCGCAGAAACACGGGTCATCGGCGAGGCGGCCATTTCCAGCGGGCTCCATGATCGCGGCGAACAGATCGGCCCGCTGACGCTGGAAACAGAACTCCTGCTGGAGACAACCGGCGCGCATGGCACACTTTATGGCGGACTCTATCGCCTGACTCCCATCGGCGCAGACCAGGCGGCCTTCGCGGACGAGACCGACTATGTCATCGGCTACCAGTTCGACACCCAGGGCGGCAGCATGGACCTGACGGCAAGCTGGCTGACCTATCCGGGAACAGAGGATCAAGAAAGCCTGGAGCTTGCCGCAAGCTTTACGTCCGACTTGCCCTGCAGCCCGGCGCTCGCCGTGTTTCACGATGCCACGCTGGGCGATTTCGGCGCCGAAGTCTCCGCCGGCCCCTCCTGGAAATCTGGTGCATGGGATGCCTACGTCCTTGCCCGCGCAGGCTTTGTCGATGCCGGGGACGAGTCCGGCGACCGATCCCATGCAAGCCTCGAACTGGGCGCGGCAAGGCCACTTGGCCAGCAGGCCGAAATCGGCCTCTACGCGCGCTACGACATATCCGACGCGGACAGTTTTGCCCGCGAGATAAATCAGGGCGTGGTGACCGAGTTTGCCAGTTCAGGCCTCGCCGTCGGTGCCGTGATCGGCGTGGTGATCCCCTAGATCACCGCCCTTCACGGCGCCAGGCGAGCAGCAGCAGGCCAATCAGCAGCGCCGCCGCAATCACCCCCGGCAGCAGAGGCTGGCTGCTAGACGACCGCACGGCATAAGCGCCGCGCTCGCGCAGGCCGAGCCAGTTGCCGCCCGCCGAATTTCCCCGCGCGCTGGTGCGCCGAATGTCCGGCAAATTCGTGCCGCTGGCATTCAGGCGGAAGACGCCGCCACTGGTCGCATCTGCCAAAGGCTGCAAAACTTCGTTCGTGGACTGAAGGTCTGCATATTCCTTCGGATTGGCCGGCCCATTCAGGGCGACCGCTTCCAGCCCGCCCGCTTCGGCGCGGTAGAGGCCGAGCTGGTCAATCGGCGCCTCAGCCACGAACCGGCCCGGCCCGCCCTGGCGCCATTGCGGCTCGAGGAAGCTGCCTTCCGGCGTCTCGACCACCAGCGGCGGTGCGCTATCCAGCAGCGTACGCAGTTCCACGCGCGCTGTATCGCCTTCGGCCACAAGATTCAGCTTGCGCTCTTCCAGTTCCGGCTCCTTCATCATCCAGTGGACAACGCGGCGCATCAATTCGGCAAACGGTCCGCCCCCATCATGCCCACGCGCCCATAGCCAGATCTGATCGGTCATCAACATGCCGACGCGGCCATCGCCCACGCGGTCCACGATCAGCAAGGGTTTGCCGCGCGGCCCGCTCATCAGCACATCTCCGGCTTGGGCTTCGGCATCGATATAGCGCATCCAGCCGCCCCATTCGCGGCTGGCCAGCGGCATGGTCACGGCGTGGCGCTGGCCCGGCTCGGTCAGCTCCGGCGTGTACTCCCCGGTATAGATATCGCCCGTAGGGGAGGCAGGCAGCACTGAAGCCAGCGGCGAGCGCGCAAGGCTGCCCGGCCCGGCAAACGGCTCGCCCGCTGCAATGAACAGCGCGCCGCCTTCGGTCACATAGCGGGACATATTGGCGAGGTAAGACTGGGTGATCACACCCCGGCGCTCATACTGATCAAAGATGATCAGGTCGAATTCTTCCAGCTTCTCCTCGAACAATTCCTCGGTCGGGAAGGCGATCAGGGCGAGCTCTTCGGTTGGCGTATAGTCCAGCTTGTAGGGGGGGCGCAGAATGGTGAAGTGGACAAGGTCCACGGATGGGTCGGATTTGAGCAGGTCGCGCCAGACCCGGCCCGCCTGGTTCGGCTTGCCGGTGACGAGCAGCACGCGCAGCCGGTCGCGGACTCCAGAAAGGGTCGCCGCCGTGCGATTGTTGGCCAGTGTCAGTTCCTCGCGTCCCTCTGGCGTCTCGACCACGATGACATTTTCGCCGCGTCGCTCAATCTCGATCGGTACACTCGTATTCTCGCCGGGCGTCACATTCAACCGGCGCGGGGTGCCGCCATTGACAGACAGTTCAATCTCCACCTGCCGACCGTCTGGCAGGTCGGGATCATCCACCCGCACGACTAATTCAGCCATTTCGCCCACGATGCCAAAGTCCGGGGCATCGACAATCGACACGCGCCGATCACCCCGGTTGGGGTCGCCTACGATCAGCCCATGCAAAGGGCCGATATGGCGTTCGTCAGAGTCCGGTTCCGGCAAATCATGAACCTGTCCGTCAGTGATCAGGATGGCGCCTGCAATCCGGTCGCGGGGGACATCAGCCATCAGGCCTTCCAGCGCGCCATAGAGATTGGTGCCATCCGCACCCGGATCGCTCTCCAGGATGCGCACTTCCAGGGATGGGTCGGCTTCCAGTTCAGCATTCAGCGCGGCGAAAGCCGCTGAGGCCGCGGCTTCGCGTTCGCCAAACTCCATGCTTTCGGACCGGTCGAGAATGATCGCCGCCACCGAGGGCAGGGGCTCACGCTCTTCCTGTACGAGTGAGGGGTTCGATAATGCCGCAGCCAGCAAAGTCAGCGCCAGCCCTCGCGTTAGCCACGCTTTGCCGCGCAGAAACGCATAAGTGAGCCATGCCAGCGCAGCAAGCGCCACGACTGCCCACAGGATCGGCCAGCCAAGAAAGGGCTCAAAGCCGAGGCGCGTTGCGTCAATCATTGCGGCCCTCCATCGGGAATGCGGGTCGGAAGGCGGACCGGGCTTTCATCCGGTGCTTCATCCGCGTCGCCATTGCCGAGACGTTCCAGCAGGGCCGGGATGTGCACCTGGTCGTCCTTATAGTTTCCAGTCAGCACATACATGACCAAATTCACGCCGAAGCGTCTCGCCATTTCACGCTGTTGCGCTCCGCCGTCCACGGAATAGAGGTCGCGGCCCTGTTCATCCACGGCCCAGGCCGAAGCCCAGTCGGCATCGCCGATAATGAGGCGTGAAACGCCGTCGCCGCGCGGTGCACTGGCATCGCCCGCCTGCTCGATCCAGAGATTGCGCTGCGCATAGCGCCCCGGAAAGTCGTCCAGCAAATAGAAGGTTCGCGTCAGAACATGGTTTTCGCCCACCGTCTGCAAGGGCGGTGCATCAAGCCCTTCCAGCAAGGTCTCCAGGCGAGTCACATCGGTCTGCGTTCCAATCGTTCCGCCTGCGCGCGTATCAATCACCAGCGCCCCACCAGAGCGCAGGTATGTATTGAGGTGGGCAATCGCTGTGTCCGACAGCGGCGGCATGGAGTCGGGTATGTTGAGATAGATCAGCGGGTACAGCTCAAGCGCGTCGGTCTCCAGATCGACACTATGGGGATCAGCCGGTTCGACGGACGTACGCAGGCGCAGGATATTGGACAGACCGAACAGGCCGGCGCGCGTACGCGCATTGAGTGAACGGTCAGGTGTTTCCACATAGGCCAGGCGCATCTCCAGCGCCGCGTCGATCTCCTTCTGGGTCGCGTTTCCGTTGGACGGCAGTCGGATCGTCTGCGGATTATTGTCCACCCGGCGATAGGTGCCGTCCGGCAACAATTCATACTGGAAGGGTTGGGCCGCCGCATCTGGTGTCGGCACCGAGACCAGCGCGCCACCAGCCACCACACATGCCATCGCTGCGCCCTTGCCAAACCGGCGCAGCCGTCCGGCCACGAACAGGGCGATGAAAAGGTCCAGCGCCAGCAATACGGCAGCAAGGGTCAGCAACGGCCCTGCAAGGCGCAACGACCGGGCCTCGGCATCGCCCAGCAGACGAGCCGAAATTGGCCAGTTCGCGATCAGCTCCGGCCGCTTGCCGGCACCCGCATTCAGGGCGCGCGATCCGGCTGGCCCACGATAGAGCCCCGGTGGGTGAGCTTCAGACGGTTCGGTCGTTGCAAAATCGGTGGCCTTCAAGGGCGCGGCATTGGCCCCCGCGGCCGACAGGCGCCCATAGCCGTCCAGGGTCAGGAAAGGGGCGTAAGCCCCCTCCGCATCGCCGACGGATTCGCCACGTCCGGCTGCAATCGACCGGCGCAGCATCTGCGAGAACGTGCCGGAATAGGCAAGGTCGGCCCAGTCCGGCCCGGCGGTTGTGTGGAACAGAATCAGCGTGCCATCGCCGCGCATGTCGGCGGTCACCAGCGGAGAACCATCTGCCAGTCGCGCCCACGTCTTCGATGCGAGTTCCGGCCCCGGCCGCGCGAGCACTTGCTGCTTGATGCGCACGTCACCGGGAATGGGCAGGCCTGCAAAGGGGGAGGTCTCCGGGAACGCCGCCATGGCTTGCGGCTCATCCCAGGCCAGCGCTCCGCCGAGCGCGCGAGAAGACCGGCGCAGCGCAACCGGCAGCAGGTCATCGCCCTGCGCGGCGAGGCGCGGACCGGCAAACCGGATCAGCGCGCCGCCTTCCTCGACCCAGGCATGCAGCAATTCGGCATCCTGCGGCAGGATCTGCCCGATATCACTCAGGATGATTGCATCCGGGGACGCGGCCACAAGGTTCTCGATACTGCCTTCGGATATCGTCGCGAACGGTTCCAGCGCCTTGCGGATATAGTGCATGTCCGACAGCAGCGGCTGGGCCGTGCTGCCCGCATCGACGAGGCCGACACGGCGCGACCGATCTGCCGAATCCCATAGCCAGACCGTACCTGCGCCTTGCTGGCCTGTGACGCTGAACCTGGCAACGCGGGCGAGTGCTGCGGCAGGGATGGTAAACTCGGCGGCCGCTTCGATCTGCCCATCGGCAAATTCCAGGGGCGCAGTCGCCAGGGCTGAACCATCAATCGTCATGGCAGATACATATCCCGTTGCGATGCCGCGCGTGGAAGCGCGGCGGGCGGTCACGCTGACAGAATCTGTTTGCGACCGAATGCCGGAAATCACGATCGGGCCAGTCGGCGCTGCGGCATAGACGGTCAGCGGCGCGAGACTTGACAGCTCCGCGGCAAAGGCCTGGCCGTCCTTGCCCTGCAAGCCGTCGCTTGCCCAGAAGATGCGGTCAGGCTTGAAACCTGAGTCATTCAACCGCCGCAACGCATCGGAACGGTCAGGGGCCCAGGCCTGCGGCCGCAGCGAGGTCAGGCGCTTGCCCATGTCGGCGCGGGAAACACGCTCGGCCGGGTCGGGATTGAATTGTTGCGGCGCGGTCAGCAGCAGATGGACCGGCGCGTCGCGATTGCCCGTGTCCAGTGTGGCGGTCGCGGCATTGACGAGGTCCGGCCAGCGCGGGGCGGACGGCCAGCCATTGTCGACCACAATCAGCAGGCTGCCGGTGCCTTCCACGGTCTCGGTCTGCGCGCCCGGTGCATAGACGGGTTGGGACAGGCCGAGGATCGCGGCGGCAATCGCCAGCGTACGGATCAGCCAGACCCACCAGGGCGTGCGCGCGGGCGTCTCTTCCTGCGGCTCGATCCCGTCGAGCAATTGTAGCGACGGCAATTCCGCATGACGTGGGGCAGGGGGCGTTGCCCGCAGGATCCACCAGATGATTGGCAGCGTGGCCAAAGCGGCAAGCGCCCACGGCGCGCCGAGCAGGAATGGGCCGAGCGAGGTCATGCCTTGGCCCCGAACGTCTCGACCTGCGCCTTCAGCCGGGCGGCGCCTTCAAGGCTCGACTGGCCGACTGTATGCGTCACCAGCCGCCAGCCCATTTGCGTGGCCAGTCTGCGCAATCCGTCCCGCTGTTCGGCAAAGCGGCGGAGGTAAGCCTCACGCATTGTCTCAGCCCGGCCAAGGATGCGGTCGCCCTCCCCGCCGGGGCGGCTGAGCTTTGTCCGCCCTTCGAAGGGAAAGCGCTCCTCGATGGGCGCCGATATCGCCAGCAGCACGCCTTCCGGGCATTTCGCGGCAAGCGGCGCAAGGCGGGCCTGCCACTCGGCGAGCGGCGCGTAAAAGTCAGACGCCAGAATAATCGTTGCAGCAGATTTCGGCGGCGAGGGAAACTGGCCATGTGTGCCGCGCTCAAGGTCTTCGGCGAGCCGCGCCACGGCCTTTTTGCCAAAGCTGGCCGTCCGGCCCGCGCCCAGCATGCCGATCCGTTCGCCATCCTTCGACATCATGATGCCGATGGCCAGCATCAGGAGTTGGGCTTCTTCGGCCTTGGTGCGCAAGTCGCCCTCGCCCTTCCAGCGGAAACCCGGTGCATCATCACTCCAGAACAGCACCGTGCGCGCGGTTTCCAGTTCTGTTTCGCGTACGAACAATTCCGTGCCCTTGGCGGAGCGGCGCCAGTCGACCCGGTCGGCGGCGTCTTCCTGCGCATAGCGGCGATACTGCCAGAAATGCTCGCCCGTGCCCGCACGGCGACGGCCTGCCGAGCCGATATGCGCGGCTTCGCTCGCTTCGGCCTTGAAGTTCAGACCGGGCAATTGGCGGGCAAGGCTTTCAGCCTCAGAACGTAGATCGGCGGCGGGAGTCACAGCGGCAACTCGCAGGTTGCAGCATAGAATGCGTTAGCTACTGAATCGCTTCCAATTTGATCCATTTTATCGAACAGGGTCTGCACAAAATCCTTTGTTGAGAAGGATCCATTTGATTGGGCTTCCATCTCTTTCAGTGCATCGATGTAGCTCTCAATCTCGGCTTCGAGCCCAGGAAGACTTCGATTTCTGAGTTCACCATCCTCATCCAATCCCTCCTGAACGATCAATCGGTAGGTCACAATGGTGTTCAACTTGGCGACGGCACAGTCTTGAGCCCCCTGCGTTGTCAGGGGGGGTACCGCGCCTGAGCACGCGACCGCGGAAACGAGAATTGAACCAAAGCCCAATAGCCTACGCACTGATCACGAAACCTTCCGCGCAAGGTCATTGATCAGATCTGTCAGGCTCGGTGCCTCGCCGGTCGGGTCGTAGCGCATCGCCATCCGGTGGCCGAGGCAGGGTTCTGCGAGCGCTTCGACATCCTCGATGCTCGGCGCAAGACGGCCCCTCAAGAGCGCGCGGCTCCGTGCAGCCAGCATCAGCGCCTGACCGGCGCGTGGGGACGGGCCCCAGTCGACCAGCCGCCTCACGCGCTCGTCGCTTGTCTGTTCCGGCCGGGCATCTCGCACCAGGCCGAGGATCGCCGAGACGATCTTCTCGCCCACCGGCATCCGACGCACGAGCCCTTGCAGCGCGATCAGCCGGTCGGCGTCCAGCGCCGGGCGCACCACGTCATCGTCGCCGGTCGTCGTCTCGATCAGGATGCGGCGCTCGGTGTCGAGGTCGGGATAGTTCACGTCGACCTTCAGCAGGAAGCGATCCAGCTGGGCTTCGGGCAGGGGGTAGGTGCCTTCCTGCTCGATCGGGTTCTGCGTCGCCAGAACATGGAAGGGCGCGGGCAGGTCATGGCGCACACCGGCCACGGTGACATGGCGCTCCTGCATCGACTGGAGCAGGGCAGACTGGGTACGAGGGCTGGCGCGGTTGATCTCGTCCGCCATCAGCAGCTGGGTGAAGATCGGCCCTTTGAGGAAGCGGAAGGTGCGCTGCCCGCTCGGGCTTTCGTCCAGCACTTCAGAGCCGATAATGTCTGAGGGCATCAGATCCGGCGTGAACTGGATGCGCTGGTTGGCGAGACCAAGCGCGGTGCCCATCGCCTCGACGAGGCGTGTCTTGGCCAAGCCGGGCGCGCCGATCAGCAGGGCATGGCCCCCGGCCAGTACGGCGGCGAGCGCCAACTCGACCACGCGGTCCTGTCCGAATACCGCCTTCGCAATTTCGGCTTTCACCTGCGCCAGCGTTTCGGCGGCGGATTCGGCTTCTGCGATGATTGCATCACTTACCTGGTCAGTATCGGCCATCAAAAGGGCGCCTCCGGGTTTTCGATCTGAATAAACAAACCTATGTCTAAGGCCGGATCATGGCGGAGCAAAACGTGAATTCCAGTGCCACAACCACAATCAGTCTCGAAGAGACGCTTAAAGCGATCCTTCCCGATGGCAAGGTAGATGGCAAACTGCCGCCGGTTCATCTGTGGAATCCTGAGCGCTCAGCTGACATCAACATGGAAATCCGCGCGGATGGCAGTTGGTGGCATGAAGGCGACCCAATTAATCGCGAGCGACTGGTGAAGCTGTTCTCGCGCATCCTGCGCAAGGATGAGGACGGTTCGGTCTGGCTCGTCACGCCCTACGAAAAAGTGATCGTGCATGTGGCCGATGCGCCTTTCATTGCTGTGCGCGTCGAGCGGGCGGGCGAGGCCGGACCGCAACAGTCACTGGCCTTTGTCACAAATCTGGGCGATGTGACGCTGGCAGGGCCGGACGCGCCGCTGCGCGTCGAGACCGATCCCGAGACCGGAGAGCCTTCCCCCTATGTATTGGTGCGCGGACAGCTCGAAGCCAAACTTGCCCGGCCGGTCTTCTACGAACTGGCCAATATGGCAGAACCTGCACCCGACGGATCAGATATGCTGGGCGTGTGGAGCCAGGGTGTCTTCTTTCCTCTCGGACCGGCGGCCTGATCCGGCATGAGCTGGAACGGGCTGGACGATTTCCTGACGCGGGTCTCAGATCGGCTTGACCCGCCCCATGGCGAAGGGCGGCTGACCGAATATGGCGACCTCGACTTCCTGACGCCAGAAGAACTGGCGGTAATCCGCCCGGCGGCGGTGCTGTTTGGTGTCATCCCGCGCAAATCCGGTCCGACCGCGCTGCTCACCCTGCGCCCGGACACGATGGCCAATCATGCCGGACAGGTTGCCTTTCCGGGCGGCAAGATCGATCCGATCGACGTGGACGAAGTCGCCGCCGCCCTGCGCGAGGCTGAGGAAGAAGTCGGCGTGAACCCGGCAGAGGTGGAGGTTCTGGGTCGCGGCGCGCCCTATGTCACCGGCACCATGTTTCGCATCACGCCGGTCGTGGGGATTCTGCCCGCCGATTTCGAGCCCAAACCCGACCCGACCGAAGTTGCGGACGTGTTCGAAACGCCCATCGATTTCCTGATGAATATCGCCAACCATCAGGTCGGCCGAGCCGTCTACAAGGGCAAGGAACGGCAATTTTACGAGATGCCGCATGGCGGCTTTCGCATCTGGGGCGTGACCGCCGGGATTATACGGAAACTTTATCATACACTGTACGACGATTGATCCGGCCCGGTTTTAGGGGTTTGTTCAATCCATCCACGCCTTATCTAAGGTGAAACAATCGGAGGGAACGACACCTTGGCCGGACGCATCGTCTTTGAGCTATTCATCTTCTCGATCCCGTTCATCGTGTTCGGGCTCTACCTGCTGGCAACGTCGAATGCAGAACAGGAGGGCAAACGCAAATGGCCCATCAATATCCTGTTCCTGTGCGGCATTGGCCTTGCGACCGTGGCCTGGTTCGTTCTGATCCTGATGGAGCCGAAAGAACGCGACATCTGCCACGAGCCGGCCCGTATGGAGAATGGCAAGCTGATCCCGGCCCGCGACTATCCTTGCGAACATGATGTGACCAATGTCGGCGTTCCCCGTGAACGCGACAGCGTCCGTTCTGCGCGGGGCGCGACCGGGCCCGGCACGGATATCCATGATGCCGGCGAGATCCGCGCCACGGCGCCGGATACCGAAGATGCCGCGCGCCGGGAGGAAGAGCCGGTGATCCTGGCCCCGGACCCCGATGCCGACACACCGGAGATCGTGCGGCAGGACGATGACACGGACTGATCTGACGACCGCGCCCTGGCTGGACTGGCCGGGCACACGCGCCGTGATGGCTGCGCTGGAAGTGGCGCGTCCTGGTGGCGCGCGCTTCGTTGGCGGCTGTGTGCGCAACGAACTGCGCGGCGTGCCGGTCGATGACATAGACATCGCCACCCAGTTGAAACCCGATGAAACGCTTGCGGCGCTGGAAGCGGCCGGCATTCGCGCCATTCCGACCGGGCTGGAGCATGGCACCGTCACTGCCATCTATGACGGCCGCCCCTACGAGATCACCAGCCTGCGCCACGATGTCGAGACCGATGGCCGCCGCGCCGTGGTCGCTTTCACCGAGGATTGGGCCGAGGATGCGGAGCGCCGTGATTTCCGGCTCAATGCTATCTACGCCGCCGCCGATGGCCGCCTGCATGAGATCGTGCCGAACTCGGTGCAGGATGCCATTGATGGGCGGGTGATCTTCATTGGCGACGCAGACCAGCGCCTGCGCGAGGACTATCTGCGCATCCTGCGCTTCTTCCGCTTTAATGCCTGGTATGGCGCGGGCATGGATGCGGAGGGTCTTGCTGCATGTGAGCGGCAAAAGGATGGACTCGCAAAGATTGCTTCCGAGCGGATATGGAAGGAATTGAAACGCCTGATGGAAGCGCCCGATCCGTCCGAAGCCATGCTGGCCATGGAAGAGACGGGCGTGCTGGGAGCTGTGCTGCCGGGCGCGAACGCATCGGAATTGCCATCTCTTGTTTCGGTGGAGCAGGGGGCCGGCCTTGCGCCAGATCCGTTGCAACGCTTGATGGCCATGTTTCCCCGTCGCGTCCGCGATGTGACCAGTGTCACGGCGCATCTGCGGCTATCCAATGCCGAGGCCAGCCGACTGGCCGAGTGGGCCGACCCTGCGCTAACTCATGTTCTTGGCGTCCAACCGGACGCGCTGCGTCGTCTGTTTTACCAGTTTGGCCCACGTGCGGTGCTGGACCGCGCCTTGATTGAGGCCGCGCAGGTTTCTGGAGCGGATGCCCTGACGACGATCAAGGCAGCGGCAGTCGACTGGCAGAAGCCGGACTTTCCGCTGGGCGGCGCAGATGCCCTTGCAGCAGGGCTTAGCGGTCCGGATGTCGGCGCAGTCCTGCGCACATTGGAGCAGAGCTGGGTGGCGTCGGATTTCAGTCTGACTCGAGACGAATTGGTCGCGCGCCTCAATTCGTGAACAGGATGTACGCGTTGAGGTATCCGGCGAAACTGATCCAGACCAGATAGGGGATTTGTAGCAAGGCGGCGAGGTGCGAATAGCGCCAGAAGTCCTGCATCATGGCCACGATCAACAGCCAAAGCGCCACCAGAATGCCGAGCGCCAGCGCGACCTCGTTCATGCCAAAGAATGCAAGGCTCCAGCCCGCATTGAACACCAGCATCGAATAGTACAGCCCGAGCGGGCTGACGGCACGTTCAAATGAACCGGCCCGGTCCAGCACCAGCAGGGCGCCTGCCGCCATCAGTACGAACAGAATTGGCCAGACAAGGGCAAACATGACGTCTGGTGGGGTGAGGAAAGGTTTGCTGAGCGCAGCGTACCAGGGGTCGGAACTGCCGCCCGAAATCACTGCTCCTGCTGCGGCGGCTGTCACCGTCGCTAGCAGGAGCAGTATCCCTGCCCCCCAGGGAAAGGCTTTCGCACTGGTGACCATCGACCACGCTTATACCTTCGAATGAAGTTTTCGTCATTTCCGAAACGTTAATTCGAGCCACAATGCTCTGATCGTCATCGCTTTTTTCCGTCGGTGCCCAAAATCCGGACGGGATTTCGCGACTGGTCCTCGTCCCGGTCCAGTATATCGCCCGGCTTGCAGTCCAGCGCGGCGCAGATCTTGTCCAGCGTCTCGAACCGCACGCCTTTGACGTGCCCCTGTCTTAGCTGCGACAGGTTCTGCTCGGAAATGCCGATTGCCGCGGCCAGTTCTTTGGACTTCATCTTGCGCAAGGCAAGCATCACATCGAGGCGGACTATGATGGCCATCAGATGAACTGCTCGTTTTCATGGGCGATGTCGGTCGCCTGAGTCAGGATCTGACCGATTACCAGGATCACCGCGCCAATCATCAACAAGATGACGGTATTGGAATTGATTCCAAGTGTGAGTGCCCGGTTGCCCGGTCCATTGTCATAGGTCAGGCCGAGCACCATCAGCGTAGGCAGGATCAGTTGCACGGCAGCAAACAGAAAAATGTCCAGGCCCAGGAAGCGCACTGCCCGGACAGCGGCGGGCGCAAATACCACGCCTTTCTGGAACACGCTGAAGACACGCGCAGCGCCGATGACGATCAGGGTGAGGCTGAAATAGCCGATCGCTGCCAGGACATGCAGGAGCAGTTTCTTTCCCCCGGAATAAGAGACGTCCTCCCGGACATGCGGCTGAAGGCCCTCCCAGGCCGAATCCAGGATGGAGGATGAAGCGTCCATCAGGAAATAGGCTGCCACCATCAGGACGAGGATGAGGAGTGCGAGCCATTTCAAGACGCGGCAGACGAGGCGTGTCCGGTCAGGCAGGAGTGTGGGAGTGTTCATTATTCGTCCTTGCCAATTAAAAATTCATGTTTTACGTGAATTAGTTATTGAAAGAAGGGTATCTGCATGTTCGCCATTATCGCAAGGATTTTCGTCATCGGCGCAGGTGTTTTTCTGCCCATTGCCTGCGCAAGCGTGCCGGTGACCAGCCTGCCGAAACTCGCAGCGCTGGATCCGACGACCATGGATGCCAGCCAGGTCGAGGTCGCTGTGCGCGCGCCGGATGACTATGACTTGCCTGAGGACGCAGCAACGCTCGTTTTGTCAGTCTGGCAGGAAGAGGGGGACAAGACCCGGGAAGAGCTGTTCCACCTTGTCCCCGTGCCGGACGCGCCAACCCGTTTCCTGAACAAGCGCGCAAAGGCAGGGTTCATGATCCATCGGCTGCATATCCACCCAAAGGACGCGCCGCGCATGGACGATTTCCGCGCGCATATGCTGAGCCTCAAGGAGGCACCCGGCCAGAAAAGCCTGTCCGTCAGCGTCACCACGAGGCCCTGCCTGAAGCCGGGTGCCAATCCCTTGGACCCCCGTGTCGCCATCTATCTGCGCCCGGCACAGGATGAGGAATATTTCACCCTTGTGAAGGAGCGGAAAGTCTCGATTGAAATGCCGGATGGCGACGCACGTTATTGCGCGACAGACTAGGGCCTCACGGCCACTTCACGACAGGGGGCATGGAGGAGAGGATGCTCGTCACATTGCCGCCGGTCTTCAAGCCGAAGGTCGTGCCGCGGTCGTAGAGCAGATTGAACTCCACATAGCGGCCGCGCTGGATCAGCTGTTCCTCGCGTTGGGCTTCGCTCCAGGTCTGGTTCATGCGCCGGGCGACCAGTTTCGGGTAGATCTCCGCGAATTGCTTGCCGACTTCCTGTGTGAAGGCGAAATCGGCGTCCCAGTCGCCCGAATTGAAGCGGTCATAGAAAATGCCGCCCGTGCCGCGTGGCTCATCCCGGTGAGCGAGATGGAAATAGGTGTCGCAGGTCTCTTTCATCTGCGTGAAATCGGCGCCCGGATGCGTGTCGCAGGCGGATTTCATGGCGGCGTGGAAATCGACCGTGTCTTCGAAGTCTTGATCACGTTGATAATCGAGCAGGGGATTGAGATCTCCGCCGCCGCCGAACCAGGACTGGCTGGTCACCAGCATGCGGGTATTCATATGCGCGGCGGGCACTTTCGGATTGCGTGGATGCGCGATCAGCGAAATGCCCGAGGCCCAGAATCGGCCATCTGACTTGTCCGCGCCGGGGATTTGGGCAGCGAAGGCTTCAGAGAATGTGCCGTGGACTTCGGAGAAGTGGACCCCGACTTTTTCGAACACCTTGCCGCGCATCAGGCCCATACGGCCGCCGCCCAGGTCTTCGCTGCCATCGCCGCGTTTCCACTCGGTCAGTTCGAACCGTCCCGGTTCGCCTGAATAAAGGGGGCGTTCCGCCGCATTTTCCAGCGCTTCGAACCGCGCGCAGATGTCTTCCTGCAACACCCTGAACCAGTCGCGTGCGCGAGTCTTCTTCGTTTCGAGATCACCATCTGTCATGGCGCGACACATGGGGCGAGGACTGCGACACTTGCAAGCGCCCTGTTGTCACAGGCGCCAAGTCAGGATAACGCGCTGCCAATAGTAGTTTATGGGGAGGCACCCGCGCCCACTTGCCGCAATGTGCAAGGGGGCGGGCTCCTGTATGACGGGCCCAGATTTCTGCCTTCGCAAGGGACGGGATAAGCGTGACTGACACACCTGCACACGAACACGGCGAGATGATCGACGACGATCGCCGCAATTTCATTCACATCGCCACTGGAGCGGTCGCCTTTGGCGGCGCTGCCATGTTTGCCTGGGCCGCGGTTGACCAGTGGAACCCGGCCGCTGACACAAAGGCCGCTTCGGCGCTGGATGTCGATGTGTCCAAAATCCCTCTGGGCGGCGAGATCCGCGTCCTGATCGGCGGCAAGCCGTTCTTCGTGCGCCACCGCACAGCGGCTGAGATTGCTGCGGCCGATTCGGTGAATGTCGCGACATTGCGCGATCCCGAGACCGATGATGCGCGTCTGCGTCCCAAGGCTGACGGGTCGTTGAACCCGGCCATTCTGGTCACCTCGGGCTCTTGTACCCACCTTGGCTGTGTTCCGGTTGGTCCGGCGCAAGGCAATACAGGCGATTTCGGTGGCTGGTACTGCCCATGCCACGGCTCGCACTACGATACGTCTGGCCGCATCCGCAAAGGCCCGGCCCCCACAAACCTCCCGGTTCCGGATTACAATTACGTGTCCGACTCCGTGATCAACATTTCGCTTTAAGGGAAGGATACCGCAGATGAGTGGACACGAATCCTCCTACACGCCGACCAATGCCTTCACGAAATGGCTTGATACGCGTTTGCCGCTGGTCCGGTTTGCCCAGGACACGGCGATCAATTTCCCGACCCCGAAGAATTTGAACTACTGGTACACGTTCGGCGGCATCCTTGCCGTCTGTCTCGTGATTCAGATTCTGACCGGTATCATCCTGGCCATGCACTATGAGGCCAGTGTCGACGGCGCGTTTGCGTCTGTTGAGCGTATCATGCGCGATGTGCCGTATGGCTGGCTGCTCCGCTACATTCACGCCAATGGCGCGTCGATGTTCTTCCTTGCCGTCTATATTCACATGTTCCGCGGGCTCTATTACGGCTCCTACAAGGCGCCGCGCGAAGTGCTGTGGATCCTTGGCTGTGTCATCTACCTTCTGATGATGGCCACCGCCTTCCTCGGCTATATGTTGCCTTGGGGCCAGATGTCCTATCACGGCGCAAACGTCATTACGTCGCTGTTCGGCGCCATCCCGCTGATCGGCGAGAGCCTCCAGACCTGGATCCTCGGCGGACCATCGATTGGTAACCAGACACTGCAGCGCTTCTTCTCTCTGCACTATCTGCTGCCCTTCATGATCGCCGGCGCAGTCATCCTGCACGTCTGGGCGCTTCATGTGCCGGGCAACAACAACCCGACCGGTGTTGAGGTTCAGGACGTTGCGAAAGACACCGTGCCATTCCACCCGTATTACACGGTGAAGGACGCCTTCGCGATCGTGATCTTCCTGATCATGTTTGCCGTCTTCGTCTTCTACGCACCGAACGTGCTGGGCCATGCCGACAACTATATCGAGGCCAACCCGCTGGTGACGCCTGCGCACATCGTGCCAGAATGGTACCTGCTGCCATTCTACGCCATCCTGCGCGCCATCACGTTCGATCTCGGCCCGATCCCGGCCAAGCTGCTCGGCGTGATCTTCATGTTCGCAGCCATCGCGGTCCTGTTCATCCTGCCTTGGCTCGACACGTCGAAAGTGAAGTCCATGCGCTACCGTCCGGTGGCCAAGCAGTTCTTCTTCGGCTTTGTCGCCGTCTGCCTGCTGCTCGGCTGGTGTGGCGCGGCCAACCCGGACGATGCCGTCATTCCGGCGCTGCAGGGTGATCCGAAACTCGTGGTCAGCTATACGGCGGATGGTCAGGAAGCGACCAGCGAATACAAGGGTGGTGGCGAAGCCTATATCGACGCGAAACGGTTCATGGAGAGCCTGCCAGCTGACGCGAACCCGTCTCTGTCGGCTGTGCCGGCTCCGACCTTCATGTTCCGTCACTTCTCGTTGATCCTGACCTTCTGTTATTTCGGCTTCTTCGTTCTTCTGTTCTTCCTTGGTCTGACCGAGAAGCCGAAGGAATTGCCGGAATCGATCCATAAATCCGTGCTGAAGCGCCACAAGGCGTCAGCGTCGGCCGTGCCGGCTGAATAGGGAGCTTTGGGGAAAATCATGAAAGCGTTCCGCATTCTTACTGCCGGTCTTGCCGGTCTAATGATCGCCGCGTCAGCGCATGCTGCCGGCGGAGCTGCTCACCCGCACGAACCGGAAGAGGGCTGGCCCTTTGAAGGCGTGACGGGTCAGTTCGACCAGGCCTCGCTGCAGCGTGGCTATCAGGTGTACCAGGAAGTCTGTTCGTCCTGTCACTCCATGAAGCTGCTCAGCTACCGCAACCTCGGCGATCCGGGTGGCCCGTTCTATGACGAGGCCTATCCGAACCCGAACGACAACCCGTATGTGAAGGCTCTGGCCGCGCAGAACGAAATCCTCAGCCCGACGCCAAATGAAGTCGGTGACTATGATTTCCGTCCGGCGACGCCCGCCGACACATTCCGTAGCCCATATGCGAATGACAGTGCGGCCCGTGCGGCCAATGGCGGCGCTGTGCCACCAGACCTGTCAGTGATCTACAAGGCCCGCCATGATGGCGCGTCTTATGTGTACAGCCTGCTGGCAGGCTATCCGGATGAGGACGTATTCTCAGAGCGCGTTGTCGCTGAAGCATCTGACGGGGGCACGCCGGATGATCCGAGCGACGATACGCCTGCCGAAGTTCAGACCGTTATCGACGCGTCCAAGCTGCATATTGGTCATGGTGATGACCATTACGAAGGCTACCTGATCCAGAATGCCGGCCAGTACTACAATCCGTACATGCCGGGCGATACGGTTCCGCAATTCGAAGGCGATCCCCGCCATGCGCCTCCGGGTGGCTTCCTTGCCATGCCGCCGCAGCTCGTTCCGGGCCGCGTCGAGTATAGCGACGGCACCGAAGCGACCATCGACCAGATGGCCTATGATGTTGCGCAATTCCTCGCTTGGGCAGGTGAGCCGAAACAGACCAACCGCAAATCGCTTGGCCTTGCCGTGATGGTGTATTTTGGCATCCTCGCGATCCTGCTCTGGTTCTCCTACAAGCGCATCTGGCGCAACGTAGAGCACTAGGCAGTTCTGACAGAACCTTGAATTGACGACCCCGTCCCTGGCTGATCCAAGGGCGGGGTTTTCTTTTTCCGGAGCAGATCATGAGCAAATGGACCCTCGGCATTATCGGAGGCTCGGGCCTTTACGAAATTGACGACCTGGAAGACCGCCGCGAGGAACAGGTCGAGACTGCCTGGGGCAAGCCATCTGACGTGCTGGTGCGCGGCCGGATAGGGGAGGTGGAGCTGGTCTTCCTGCCGCGCCACGGAAGAGGTCACCGCATCACGCCGACCGAGGTGCCTTACCGCGCCAACATTGCTGCACTGAAGGCGGCGGGTGTGACGGACATCCTGTCAATTTCGGCTTGCGGCAGCCTGAAAGAGGAATACGCCCCCGGTGACTTCGTCGCCGCAGACCAGTTTATCGACCGCACCTTTGCGCGCGACAAAACCTTCTTCGCAGCCGGCATGGTGGCGCATGTCTCCATGGCCTACCCGGTCTGCCCGCGCCTGTCGGGGCTTGCAGCAGATGCGGCGGAGGCTGTCGGATCAAAGATGCATCGCGGCGGCACGTATCTGGCCATGGAGGGACCGCAATTCTCTTCGCTCGCGGAATCAAAACTCTATCGGCAATGGGGTTGCGACGTGATTGGCATGACCGCGATGCCGGAAGCCAAGCTCGCCCGAGAGGCCGAGTTGCCCTACGCTATTCTTTGCATGGTCACCGATTATGATTGCTGGCGGGCAGAAACCGAGGCGGTATCGGTGACGAATGTGCTGGAAATCATGGGCCAGAACAGCGCGGTGGCCCGTAAGGCTGTTGTCCGGCTTGCTGAAGCCCTGTCCGGAATGGAGCGTACGTCGGATCCGAACGGCACGGATACGTGTCTGGATTATGCGTTGATTACTGCGCCACAGGCGCGCGACCCGGATTTGCTCGACCGTCTTCAAGTGATTGCAGGACGTGCGCTCAAGGGCTAAGGTTTACCAACACTTAACCGGTCGCCATGCGGGGGAAGCATGGTTTACGGTGGACGCGTTGAGGGGATCTCAGAATGAGTGAAGCGCAATTCTACACATTCTTCACCGGCGGGCTCGGCCTGCTTATCGCAGCAGCATTGATGATCGCCTGGCAGCTTTGGCGGCTAAGGGATGAAGAACGCGATGGCGCGATCTCCGCCCTCGACGGCATCAGCCATGAGATGCGAATCAATCTCCAGCGCATGGTGAATGAGGTCGCCCAGATCGTCGACACGCAGGAAGCCGGACCAGATGTCCTGCTGCCGGTCCAGCATCCGCAGCTCGACGGTGTAAACGCTTCCCTGATCAAGACCAATCGCAATGCGATCGCCGTGATCGGCGCGACCTATCAGGAACTTGAGGCGCGCAAGATGGCATTGCGGGCGGTGCTGGCCCAGAAGCGCGATCTCAGCGCAACGCTCGACGACGCGATGGATGCGACGATCAACGGCATTGCGACGCTCTATATGTGGGAAGAGCACGCCGGTGTACGTCCTTCAGAGGCGGGCACTGTGCGCAGCTGGCACGTGCGCGACTGGATGAAAGCGCATGGCTTCTCGGCAAATTCCTTTCCGGGCATGCATCTGCGCGATGAAGTCGTTGAACGTCTGCGCCAGTACGGTCTGCACCTGACGCCGCGCCCGCTGACCCATACCGCCCATGAATATTACAGCATGCAGTATGACCGGAAAGCCGACCCGCATGCGCCGTTCTGGAAGCGCAAGCCGAAGACCGAGGAAGTCATGGCCGTCGCGGCAGCCGACGAAGCAGCTGAATATATTGATGAGGACTTCGAGGACACCCATGAGGGCGAAGCCGATATCACGCCGTCGGAAAACGTCGATGCCGCCCTGGCCGAGATTGAAGCGATGGACGACGACCTGCCGGAAGAGGACGAGGCCTATGCCGAGGAAGACTCCGACGAAGCCGGCCGCTTGCCCAACTGATCCCCGCTAGCGTTTGAACGTGCCCATGATGCCGCGCAGGATGTAACGGACGATCTCCCGGCTGGCCGTTCGGGCTGCCTGATTTCCCGCTTTCTCGAGCGAACTCATCCGGCGGGAGCTACGGCGCGTGGTCGTTTTCTTTTTCTTCTTGTCCAGCTCGGCCTGAGCCTTGGCCTCTTTCTTGGCAAGTTCCTCAGCTTCCTTGGCGGCTTTCACTTCGCGCGCTTCCAGCACTTCATAGGCCGACTCACGGTCAATCGACTTCTCGTACTTTCCGGCGACGGGACTGGCATTCTGGACCGATTTGCGCTCCGCGTCCGTTGCCGGGCCAAGTCGTGAGGCTGGTGGGCGGATCACGGTCCATTGTACCACGCTTGGCGCGCCCTTGGCGTCCAGCGTTGAGACCAGTGCCTCGCCAACGCCAAGCTGGGTGATGACTTCCTCTGTGTCAAAAGTCTCATTCTCGCGGAAGGACTGCGCCGCGGCGCGTACGCCTTTGCGTTCGGCGGGCGTATAGGCGCGCAGGGCATGCTGCAGCCGGTTGCCCAGTTGTGCGAGCACGCTTTCCGGCAGGTCGCGCGGGTTTTGGGTAACGAAATAGACGCCTACACCCTTGGAGCGGATCAGCCGCACGACCTGCTCGATCTTCTGCATCAGCGCCGCAGGAGCGTCGTCGAACAACAGGTGGGCTTCATCAAAGAAGAAGACGAGGCGCGGCTTGTCCGGATCGCCAATCTCGGGAAGCTGCTCGAACAGTTCCGACAACAGCCAGAGCAGGAAGGTGGAGTAGAGTTTTGGACTGTTGATCAGGCGGGTGGCATCCAGCACGTTCACGATGCCGCGCCCATTGGTATTGGTGCGCATCATGTCCGACAATTCCAGTGCGGGTTCGCCGAAGAAGAAATCGGCACCTTCGCGTTCCATGACGAGCAAGTTGCGTTGCACCGCGCCAAGCGATGCAGAGGCAATGTTGCCGTATTCCTTGCTGAGTTCGTCGCGGACCTCCTTGTCGCTCATATGAACGAGCAGTTTGCGCAGATCCTTCAGGTCAAGCAGCAGCAGGCCATTATCGTCGGCATATTCGAACGCGATGTTCAGCACGCCTTCCTGCGCGTCGGTGAGGTCCATCAGCCGCGAGAGGAGCAGGGGCCCCATTTCGGAAATCGTGGTGCGGATCGGATGGCCCTTCTCGCCGAACACGTCCCAGAACACGGTTGGCGCAGACGTGTACTCATACTCGCCGAGCCCGATCTTGTTGGCGCGTGCAACGAATTTGTCGTGCAGCTTGTGATCCGTGCTGCCGGGTATGCAGATGCCCGAAAGGTCACCTTTCACGTCCGCGCAGAAGACAGGAACGCCCGCATCGGAAAAGCCCTGAGCCAGGTTTTGCAGGGTGACTGTCTTGCCGGTGCCGGTTGCGCCCGCGATCAGGCCATGCCGGTTTGCGATTTTCAGCAACAGGTTCTGCGCCACATTTGGCGTGCCGGTGCCCTCGGCATCTGCGCCCCCGATAAAGATGGAATCCATCATCCTGTCCCCTTCATTCCTTACAGGCTGCGACGCTAGAGAATTCGCCGGATTCGGCAAGGGTGGAGGCGCAGGCTCTTGACGGCGCGCGAGGCTCTCCTCACCCTGTGGTAACCACAGCTCCGGGGGATATTATGGATCGCGCGACGAAGACCGGCATCTGGATCATCGCGACCGGCGTCATCCTGACCTTCCTTCATTTTGGCCGCAGCATCCTCGCGCCCTTTGCGCTGGCTGTGTTCCTGTTCCTCGTCATCGAGGGCTTTGCCACGATGATCGACAATTGGTCTCGCGCGCTCAAGATCGGGCACGCCCGGGTTTTCGCGGTCCTGATTGTTTTGGGTGGATTTTTCGGATTCATGGCGCTGCTCGCAAATGGCATCGCCGAATTTGGGCGCGACGCCGGAGAGTATGAAAACCGGATCAACGACATGATCGCGGACATGTATGAGGTGGTGCACATGTCGGGTGCGCCGACACTGCAGGAACTGCTGTTCAACGAAACCGGACAACGTTTCTTTGCGACCATCGCCAACGAAACCGGTGACCTGTCCGGCGATCTGGTCCTGATCCTGATCTATGTCGCCTTCCTGTTCCTGGCGCAGTCCAGTTGGACCCGGAAACTGGACAATATCTTCCCCGGTTTCGAGCAACGCGCGCAGGTGCGCCAGGTGGGCGATGAAGCGCGGCGCAGTATCGAAACCTATCTGTGGACCCAGACTGTGATCTCCGCCCTGATCACCGCATTGACCTATTTCTCATTGCTGGCCTTGGGGGTGCAAAATGCGCTCTTCCTGTCGGCTTTGATATTTGTGCTCAATTATATCCCGACTGTGGGGTCAATTGTTGCGGCACTGGTGCCCCCGCTGTTTGCCATCGTGCAGCCGGAACTTCCGGCCTGGGTGCCGGGCACACCACCGCAAGACAACTACATCTATGCGGCGATCGTGTTTGCGGCCGTCAGTTTCTGGCAGTTCTCGATCGGCAATTTCATCCAGCCGCGCATGATGGGGGAGTCGCTGAATTTGTCAGCTTTGGTCGTCCTGCTTTCCCTGGCCATCTGGGGTGCAATCTGGGGCATTCCCGGCATGTTCCTGTCGGCACCTTTGACGGTTCTGATGATGATATTCTTTGCGCAATCTTCCAGCACCAGATGGATTGCAATCCTGCTTTCTGCAGATGGTAATCCACAAGGCAAGGGTACCAATACGGAGCTGTCGGATGCAGTCAGCGCTGCTCAGACCTATGGTGAAAATCGATAAATTATGCGAAGTGTTAGGCAAGTTAATAATTGCGAATCCGGTTCAGAGCCCATACTCAATTATTGGTAACATCAGGCGCTGCTGACGAAGACTTGTATTCGGCACAGCGCTTGCAAATTTAGTGAGATCAGGCCCTCCGCGTGCGTCCCCCCACCCAGCCTGCGGAATAGGCCTGTAGGACCCGCCGGACACGTCCCCGTTCGGCGGGTCCGTTTATATCGGGCCCTGAGGGCCCAAGATTCGATCCCCCAAAGACCCGTCATGACGCTGGGGCAATTCATTTGCCCCTATGTGTTGTGCCGGTGTGCCAACGCAGTCTAGATGGGAACATCGTTAAGTTCTTTCGCGAGACACCCACATGACAGTAAATTCTGCTTCACATGAGCCGTTGGAGCAAGTTTTCGACCAGATTCAGCGGGAATCAGGGCACGAAGACCTCACCGGACTGACGGATGGCGACCTAAAATTTCTTGCGCGCCGCCATTGGGAATGGGCAGAGACGGTCGCTCCGGGAGAGCAGGATGTGCGCGTCCTGCTGGAGGTCGATGGGGAAAACGGGGACTCCCTGTCACGTACCATTCTAGAGACCGCCAGCCCGGACATGCCATTCCTCGTGGATTCGGTGCTTGGCGAGTGCGGCGCGCAGGGGTTTGAGGTCGCGGCCCTGTTTCATCCGATTGTCAAACGACAGGACGGGCGCAGCGTGTCCGTCATCCAGGTTCATTTGCCGATCCTGACCCACGATGAGGCGGCGCGCCTGAAAGCCGGAGTTCGCCTGGCGCTGGCGCACAATGCGGTTGCCGTATCGGACTTTGAGCCCATGCGGGCGCGCATGCAGCAGGAGATCGACCGGCTGAAGGGCGTCACGCATCTCAAAGAGATGGACCGCGACGAAGCAGTTGCCTTCCTGAAATGGCTTTCGCGGGAACATTTCGTGTTCCTCGGCTGCCGCGAATACGAATTCGAGACAAATGCCGATGGGCAAGTGCTGCCCGAAGAGCCGATCATGGTGGAGGGCTCCAATCTGGGCGTGCTGCGCGATGAAGAACTGAACGTTCTGTCTCGCGAGGCCGAACCCCTCGTGTTGACGCCCGAGATTGGCGCACATCTGTCGGAACCGTATCCGATCCTTGTTGCCAAATCGACGCTGACCAGCCTCGTGCACCGCCGGGTCGCTTGCGACTATGTCGGCGTGAAGAAATATGATGCGCAGGGCAGGGTGAATGGTGAAGTTCGCTTCCTCGGCCTGTTCACCGCCGAGGCCTATGACGAAACGGCCCGTTCGATCCCGCTGATCCGCCGTCGAATCGCCGCCATCCTCGAAGCTTCTGGCGCAACGCCCGGCGGACATACCGAAAAGGCGTTGACCAATCTACTGGAAACCTGGCCGCGCGACGAGTTGTTTCAGACCTCGTCGAAAATCCTCCATCCGATCATTGTCGGCGCGCTGCATCTGATCGGGCGGCCACGCACGCGCCTGTTCGTGCAGCAGGACCAATTTGACCGGTTTGTCACCGCAATCGTCTATGTGCCGCGTGAAGCCTATGACACCGCCATGCGCCAACGCATCACGCAGGAACTGGTCACCGCTTACAATGGGCATGTGACGCGCTTCCGACCGTATTTTGATTCCGAGACCCTGGTTCGGGTCCATTTCGAAATCTGGCTGGGACAGGGCCATCCCTTGCCGGACCTTGCGGCGCTCGAGAAGCGTATCGTCCAGATCACGCGAACATGGGAGCAAGGCTTCCGGTCGGCGCTGGTCCAGTCTGACCTTGAACGCGCACATCAGGAAAATGCACGTTCCTTCATCGGGGCTTTCAATGCAGCCTATCGCGAAGCCTTCGGGCCTGACGAGGCGATGCGCGATGTTGCGGCGATGGCAAATTTGTCTGCCGGTCACCCCATCCTGACGCGCGCCTACCGGCTGGAAGGGGATTCCGACAACAAGATACGGGTCAAGATATACTCCCGCAATGGTTCGATCCCGCTGTCTGCCTGTGTGCCAATCTTCGAGCAAATGGGTTTCTTCGTGGATTTCGAGACCGGCTATCCGGTCCGTCCGACGGAAAAGCCAGCCGACGATGCGCCCGAGACCTACTGGATCCACGATGTTGTCATGTGCGCGACGGCCGGCGCAGCAATTGACCTCGATGCAATCCGAACCGCGCTGGAGGATGCGTTTGTTGCGGTCTGGAGCGGACGGGCCGAAAATGACGGCTTCAACCGGCTGGTGCTCAGCGCTGACGCAAGCTGGCGCGATGCGGCCCTGATCCGGGCGCTCGCCGGATATCGTCGGCAGAGCGGCATGGATCAACCGCAATATGTTCAGGAGACGGCGCTTTCGACTTATCCGGCGATTGCCCAGAAATTGCTGGACCTGTTCGCTATCCGCTTCGATCCGGCGCGCGATATGTCACTCGCCGAACGCACGCATGAAGCCGAGAAAATGCGCGCAGAGATCGAGGACGCATTGCGCGACGTGTCGGCGCTGGCAGACGATCAGGTGCTGCGCCGTCTCGCTGATCTGATCCTGGCCGTTCAGCGGACCAATTTCTACCAGACCAATGGCGATGGCGCGCCCTACAGTTTTGTCAGCCTCAAGATTGCCAGCCGCGAACTGGAAGACCTGCCGGAGCCGAAACCCTTCCGCGAGATATATATGTCGAGCCCGCGGGTCGAGGGCGTGCATTTGCGCTTTGGCGCGGTTGCGCGCGGGGGGCTGCGCTGGTCGGACCGTGCATCAGACTATCGCACCGAAGTTCTGGGCCTTGTGAAAGCGCAGCAGGTGAAGAATGCGGTCATCGTGCCGGTCGGCTCCAAGGGTGGATTCTTGCCAAAGCAATTGCCGGATCGTTCTGACCGCAATGCCTGGTTCGAGGCTGGACGGGATGCCTACAAGGAATTCATCCGGGCGTTGCTCGGTATCACGGACAATCTCGTGGAGGGGCAGGTCACCCACCCGGCGGACACGATTGTCTGGGATGGTGAAGACCCCTACCTCGTCGTGGCGGCGGACAAGGGCACGGCGACCTTCTCCGACACCGCCAATGCGATCAGTGAGGAGATGGGCCACTGGTTGGGCGATGCGTTCGCGTCGGGTGGTTCGGTTGGCTACGATCACAAGAAGATGGGTATTACTGCGCGGGGAGGCTGGGAAGCGGTCAAGCGTCACTTCCGCGAACTCGGCAAGAACATCCAGACCGAACCTTTCACCGTGATCGGTGTGGGCGACATGAGTGGAGACGTGTTTGGCAATGGCATGTTGCTATCGCCGGAAATCCGGCTGATCGCGGCCTTCAACCACATGCACATCTTCATCGACCCGGACCCTCAGGACGCTGCCAAGAACCTGACTGAACGTCAGCGTCTGTTCGACAAGCCGCAATCGAGCTGGGCGGACTACAACAAAGGAATCCTGTCGAAAGGCGGCGGAATCTTCGAGCGCTCCGCCAAGTCGATCACGCTGAGCGATGAGATCAAGGCGCTGAGTGGCTTGTCAAAGGATGCGGTCACGCCCGACGAGTTGATCCACGCCCTGCTGAAGACGGATGCGGACTTGCTCTGGTTCGGCGGCATTGGCACCTATGTGAAAGCCGCGCATGAAACTCATGCGGCCGCCGGTGACCGTGCCAATGATGCGATCCGGGTTGATGCAAATCAGCTGAAGGTGAAAGTCATCGGGGAAGGGGCCAATCTGGGCGTCACCCAAGCCGGGCGAATCGAGTTTGACCTGCATGGGGGACGGATCAATACGGACGCGATCGACAATTCCGCCGGCGTCGATTCGTCTGACCACGAAGTGAACATCAAGATTCTGGCTGCTGAGGCGGTTCGTGAGGGCGACCTCGATCCGGCAGACCGCAACGACCTTCTTGCGGAGATGACCAGTGACGTGGCGGCGCTTGTCCTGCGTCATAATTATACACAGACCTTTGCGCTGACCCTGGCCGAAACGACGGCCAAGGAAGACCATGATGCGCTTGAGCGCCTGATGGAGTATCTGGAAGACCGAGGCGTATTGAACCGCGCGCTGGAAACCTTGCCGGAGACCGGTGAGATGAAGGTGCGTGCCGAGCGCGGCCAGCCATTGACCCGGCCGGAATTAGCCGTCTTGCTCGCCTGGTCGAAGATCACCCTGTTCGACGATATTGTGGCCTCCGATATTCCGGACGATCCGTATTTCGAAGACCTGTTGGTCAATTACTTCCCGAGTCCGATCAACACCTATTCAAAGGCTATGTCGAACCATCGCCTGAAGCGGGAAATTATCGCGACGATCATTGCCAATCGTGTGCTGGACATGGCCGGGCCGGTGGCCCTGCTGCGCCTGCGCGAAGTGACCGGCGGCGACAATGCGCAAGTCGCGCGCGGGCTCGAAGCGGCGCGTGCCGTTTTGAACTTTGACGGCTTCCAGCGCGAGGTCGACCAGCTCGACACGATCGTGCCTGCGGATGTGCAAATCGATCTGCGTCTGCATGCGGCAAGCGCAATGGTCGATGCGGCGCTCTGGTTCATTGAAACCCATCCGGACCTGCATGTAGGCGACGCCGTGCAACATACCGAAGCGCCTCTGAACGAGTTCAAGGCCATTCTCGCCGGCATTCACTCGCCGTTCCCGGCTGCGCGCATCGAGCGCGAAGTGCGTAGCCTGATGAAGCGCGGCGCGTCGGAAGAGATTTCGCGATGGGCGGCTGCGATGGGCCAATTTGCTCAAGGGCTGCTCGTGGTCGATCTGGCTGGCAAGGCGGGTGTCAGTGTGGAGGCGGCCGGCAAGGCTTTCTACACGATTGGCGACCAGCTGCGCATCGACCGGCTTCGCGCCATGGCGCGGGACAATCTGCTGCATGCAGATTATTGGGATCGCGTGGCGGGCCGTCGCCTGTTGAACGAACTGGTTCGGATGCAGGCGGATGCAACAGAGAAGGCTCTCGCCGGAGACGGGGCAGATGCCTGGCTCGCCGAGCGCAATGATGCGCGCAAGGCATTGCTCGCAGAGTTGCATACGCTGGGTAAGGATCGCAATTGGGCGTTTGCGCGATTTGCGCTTGCGGCCGACGCGTTGCGCCAGTTCATGCGCCACTGATCGTTGCACCAAGAGCCGGACAGGGCGTGTGCCCTTCCGGTTTCCTGTCATCCAAGGTCCTTGCGGATGGAAGGCGGCGCCTTCGGCAGGGACGGTATTCATATTGGAGTGGGAAGTCGTGCCCCTGCAGCGGGCCGCCTCCCATCCGCTGGCCGGGGCCTGAGCATACCCCGACCGGACCGCCGCTTCCCATTTGGGCAAGAAGCGACCCGGACAAGATACAAGCCGGAGATCTCAGACAAATTCGATCAGCGACAAAGCCCGTTATCCGGGCCGTGCCGGGCCGATTACTGTTGGAAGAAGTTGTTCACATCCAACGCTTTCTGAGCCCTTAGCGCGCTGCAGAGCGTTGCCTTCTCCGTGCCCTGGGCCAGGGATCGCTCATAGCCTGGGATCAGCTGCGCATTCTGTTGAAAGAAGTCTTCCGCCTCTGCGGCCTTTCTGACGCTGCAGAAATATCCCGTCAGGCCCGCGAGCTTTGGCTGACGGATTTCGGGCATGCGCTCCACAACCGTCTCGAAGTTTGTGGTTATCAAATCCCATGCGGTGTCTTGTGCTGCCGGGTTGGCCATGGCGCCATAGACAACCGTAAAGACTTCGTCTGTCGAGTTCGGGCCGTTCAGAACCGCCGAGAACAGGTCTGACACGACATCCTTGCTTCCGCGACTGGCCAACACTCTCAGGATTGTCGAGCGTTCATTCTGATTGGTTGCAGTGGTGACGTAGGCCTTGGCAGCTTCATAGAAGTCAGCGCCGCCATCCTCTATGCCGATGATCATGGCCGTGGAGAGATCCTCCGGCGCAAGCGCCGTCGCGTCCGGGCTGCCTTCGAGTCCGACATACTGCCGGGCACGGGCGAGCAGGGCGCGGCGCTCAGCGGGGCGCTCGCCATATTCCAGCAACAAGCCATATAGCCTGTCGCGCAAAAGCATCTCCTGCTGGCTCAGCGCCGTGGCCGGACGGGATTCCAGATATTCGGCCAACGGTCCATAGGTGTGCTGGACCCACGCGCGAAGGCCCGCTTGCTCGGATGGCTCCAGCATGCGGTCGAGCGTGCCAATAATGCCGAACCCTTCAGAAACCGCACGCGGATGACCGCTTGAGGTTGCGGCCAGTCCAGTCATCAGGTCATCGGTGCTGATCCGCCCTGCACGGAAACCGGAGGTCAGTGCATCCGCAAACATGATCTGTTCGGCGTCAGACAAGCTGTCAAAGTTGGAAATCAGCGCCGTCAGGTTTTCCGCATTCGTATCGAAGCGCCAATAGCCCGTGCCGCCGGCATTTGGCATCACCCAGTCGGGGCAATCGCCATCCAGAGGAATCTCGGTGACCGGTGCGGTCAGCATCTGCCGGATCGTGCGATCCCCCACAGGCCCTTTCAGGCGCGCAGCAAACGGCACGTTCCAGGTCTGAGCATTGGTATCAATATCAGAGCCAAGCGGCGCATAGCGCCTTTGAGTGACCGTGATCAGGCCCGCATCTGGAGCAGGGCAGGACACGGCGACATCCAGCGATGGGATGCCTGGCTGGTTGATATAGCTGGTGAAGGCTTCAACAATATCCGGCTGGCCGGACCCGTCGGCGAGGCTCTGCATGAAATCGCCGGCATCAGCGACGCCATCCTCGAAGCGACGCATGTGCAAGCGGATACCTTCGCGAAAGGCTTCTTCGCCCAGATAGGTCTCGAACATGTTCAACACGCTGCCGCCTTTGCGATAGGTAATGGAGTCGAACGCGTCGAGAATATCGCCATTGGTGTTGATCGGATTGCGAATCTGGCGCGCCGATTGAAGACTGTCGGCCCCCATCGCGCTGAGCCCTGCCAGGATTGGGCTGAGGCCCCACTCGCCGTCCGGGTCAACCCCGTCCATCGTCTTGTAGCTGATCCAGGTCGCAAAGGCCTCGTTCAGCCAGATATCGTTCCACCATTTCGGCGTGACGAGATTGCCGAACCATTGATGGCCCAGTTCGTGGGCATGTGTCGTCAGGATGCGGCGGCGGCGTGACAGGCTGGTCTGTTCGTTCATCAGGAGGGCGGCTTCGCGATAGATGATTGCGCCGGCATTCTCCATCGCGCCATAGGCAAATTCCGGCGCGGCGATCAGGTCCAGTTTTCCATAGGGGTACGGATAGTCGAAATAGTCCTCCTGCCAGAGCAACATCTCGTCAGTGATGTCGAGTGCCTCGCTGAGCTGGTCTCTCTTGCCGCGGGCAGCAAAGCCGCGCAGGGGCACCGGCGCCTCGCGCAGGGCATTGGCCGGAATGGCCGGGGCGGGCCGCATCTCGTAAGGGCCGACTGCGAGGGCGACCAGATAGGACTGGATCGGGCGAGTTTCGGCAAAGACATGCCGGGTCCAACCGTCTTCGGCCGGTTCGGCGCTGATTCCCTCGCCATTGGATACGACCTGCATGCCTTCTGGCGCGGTGACGGTCACGCTCCACGGTGTCTTGAAGCGCGGTTCGTCAAATGAGGGTACCATCCGGCGCGCATCAATCGCTTCCATCTGGGTGGCAAGATAGTCCGTATCGGATTGAACCGCCTTGTAGAGACCGGCAAGGCCCATATTGTAGGGCGCTGTATAGCTGATTTCGAGCGTGGCCGTGCCCGCCGGGATCGGCGAGTCGAAGTCGAGCCTTGAAACTCCGCCCGGTGCCTGATTGCCAGTAAAAGTTGCCGGGATATGTGTTCCATCGTCCAGCACGGCCTTGGCCGACAGCACCGTCTGATCCACCGAATGCAACCAGATGCGCGCATGCGGCGCTGTCAGGGCCACATCAATGGCTACATTACCCGAGAAACTGTCGGCATCTGGATCAGTTTTCAGCTCCAGCCGGTAGGCCAGCGGTGTAACATCCGTCGGCAACTGCCCTGCGGGCGGTACTTGAATCTGGACAGGCTGGGTCTGCGAACCGAGGCTTGCCTCAGAAGCGGAATTCGCATTTCCGCAGGCGTGAAGTGCAAGGAGAGAGACCGCGCCCGCCAAGGCAGCGCGAAACCGGAAATCGTGCATGAATGTGGTCCTGTAACGGTGGAAACAGTTTGAAGCCAAAAAACATAGGATACGGCCCAGCAAAAGCGATCAGATGCAGCTGAATTTAACACCCCTTTCAGTGATGCCATGAGAAGTTGAACCCATGAAACGGCTCTACCATTGGCCTCTTGATCCGGCCGGACGGCTGGTCCGCCTCGCCTTGGGCGAGAAAGACGAGGGATTCGAGGCGTTGGAATCGCCGCCCTGGTCAGCTCATCCGGACGTGCCCCGCCTCGCACATGGGGCTGTTGCGCCCGCTTTGGTTGAGATCGACAGCGAGCCGCGCATGTTTGCCTGCGGCACGCGCGCCATATGCGAGTATCTTGAAGAGACCTCCAGCGGACGGGGCCTGTTGCCATCAGATCCGGCGGCGCGCGCTGAAGTCCGACGCCTGTGGGCCTGGATTGAAGCTGCGTGTGAAGAGGTTACCGATACACTGCTGACCGAGCGCGTGATGCAATGGGTGCGCCGCGATCGGCACCCGGATTCAGCGCGTTTGCGCCGGGGGGCGCATGCGCTGCGCGGACGTCTGACCTTCCTGAATGGCCTGCTGGAGCTGAATGGCTATCTTGCCTGCCGGGAGCTCACCCTGGCCGATCTGGCTGCAGCGGCGCACTTGTCTGCCTATGACTATTTCGGCGATGTCGAATGGAATGCTGTGCCGGAGCTGAAAGACTGGTATGCCCGGATCAAGTCGCGTCCGAGCTTCAGGCCCTTGCTGGCCGACCGGTTGCAGGCGGTGCGGCCCGTAGCGCACTATACCGATTTGGATTTCTAGACCTTGCCTGATCCCCTCCACATCCGCGTCAAGCACCTCGCCCGGTCGCTTGGCTTTGATGACGTGGCGATAGCGCGGGCGGATGAGGCGTGGGACGCAGGCGACCGGCTGGAAGCATTCGTAGAAGCTGGCCATCATGGCAGCATGGACTGGATGGAGACGACGCTGGAGCGGCGCAAGGCGCCGACTGCGATGTGGCCGGATGCCAAATCTGCCGTCGTCGTCGCGCTCAATTACGGCCCGGACCATGATCCGCTCCACACTCTGGAACAGAAGGCGCTTGGTAACATCTCCGTCTACGCACGGGGGAGGGACTATCACGACACGTTGAAGAAGCGGCTGAAACAGCTCGCCCGGGAGTTCGTGGCCGAGACCGGCGCTGAGGTGAAAGTCTTTGTCGATACCGCGCCTCTGATGGAAAAGCCGCTGGCCGAAAAGGCCGGGCTCGGCTGGCAGGGCAAGCACACCAATCTGGTCAGCCGCGAACTGGGGTCTTGGTTTTTCCTGGGTGTGATGCTGACCGCCGCGGAACTGGAACCTGATCAACCGGAGGCGGATCATTGCGGTTCGTGCCGCGCCTGTCAGGACATCTGCCCGACCAATGCGTTTCCCGCGCCCTATCAACTCGATGCGCGGCGCTGCATTTCCTATCTTACCATCGAGCATGCCGGGCCAATCCCGGCAGAGTTTCGCGCGGCGATGGGCAACCGCATCTATGGGTGTGATGATTGCCTTGCCATCTGTCCGTGGAACAAGTTTGCCGAAGCCGCCAGCGAGATCGCCTTCCATGCACGGCCCGAACTCAAGGCGCCGGGGCTGGATGAACTTGCCGCGCTGAACGATGCCACATTTCGGGAAGTGTTCTCCGGTTCGCCCATCAAGCGGATCGGGCGGGACCGGTTCGTGCGCAATGTCTGTATCGCCATCGGCAATTCAGGGGAGGGGGCGCTGGTCGCCAGCCTGCTGCCGCTGCTGGATGATCCGGCGTCGGTGGTACGTGGGTCTGCTATCTGGGCGCTCGCCCGCCTTGATCGTGCCCGATTTGCGACGGAAAAGGCCGTCCGGATGGAGCCGGAAACGGATCCGGGCGTTCTGGCGGAATGGATGACAGAGTGATGAGCGGTTTCTGGACCTTCCTGACATGGGCGGTGCGCATTCTGGCGGGCCTGTTTGTGGCGTTTCACCTCTATGCGCTGGCGCTGGTCTGGCTGCCCATTCCGGGCACGGTGCTGATGGTGCAGCGCGCGGCAGGTGGCGAGACGGTACGGCGCGATGCGGTGCCCTTGTCCGAGATTTCGCCTCACCTTGTGCGCGCGGTCATCGCGGCGGAGGATTCCCGCTTCTGCGAGCATAATGGAATTGACCGTGCCGCGATTGAAAAGGCGCTGGATGAACGCCGTCAGGGCAAGCGCACGCGCGGCGCCTCCACGATCACACAGCAGACCGCCAAGAATGTCTTCCTCTGGAATGGGGGCGGTGTGCCGCGCAAGCTGGGCGACATGTGGATGGGAGTGTTCATCGACAAGTTCTGGGGCAAGGCCCGGGTCATGGAAGCCTATCTGAATGTCGCCGAATGGGGCGATGGCCTGTTCGGCGCAGAGGCCGCCGCGCAGGCGCGGTTCGGCAAGTCCGCGGCAGACCTGAGCGAGCGCGAGGCCGCACTGCTGGCCGCCGTTCTGCCGAGCCCGAACAAATGGCGCGTCGATCCGCCGGGGCCCTATGTCAACACACGCGCCGGCACGCTGCAGGCGCGCATGCGAGTGGTGCATAGCCAGGGCCTCGCGGCCTGTGTGCTGGGCGATACGCCGCCACCACCACGCCCGCAGCCGCAACAGGGCCAGCCCGCGCCGCAACCAGAGCCCTTGCCGGATTTGCCGCCGGAACCGGAGACCGGGCCGGAAGCGATCGAGCCGGAAACCGTTGAGCCCGAAGTGGCTCCGGAAGACGATGAGTTCGATGCGTTTCTGGAAGGCGCGCAGGAACGGTTTGGCGAGGCCGGGCAATCTCCTGAACCCATCGAGGAAGAACCTGAGCCGTTGGAGCCCGAAGCCGCAGCGAGCCAGTCGGAAGCGCGGGATGGCGGGCCGACCGATCTGCGTCCGCGGTCTCTGGAGCCGGTTGAAGACCCGGCCAGTGAGGACTCCCCCGAGTAGCGCGCCGTCTTAATCGGCTTCCGGCGGTCGCGCTTTTGTTTCATCCTGTTTCACACTGTCCGGTTCCGGCT
>NZ_DEXB01000046.1:8835-91556 GCF_002366485.1 Hyphomonas sp. UBA3195 | reverse complement strand
ATCTCGACCTTGAGCGCGGAGTCCGGTTCGATGAACAGCTCCTTGCGGCGCAGCGGCACGGACATGCCATTCTCGGTGAAGCGTTTCCAGACTTCGCGCAGGATGTTGGAGCCGACATTGGCCGTGCCATTTTCCGGGTCGATGATCCAGAAGCGCATCTCCAGAACAATGCACTCATCGGTGAAGTCTTTGACCAGGCAGACGGGTTGCGGCCAGCTGATCACGCGCTCGGTCGCCTTGGCGGCGGCGATGACGATGGCAATCGCCTCTTCCAGGTCGGACGTATAGTCGATGCGCAACTCTTTGTGAATGCGCACGCGCTTGTTGGAAAAGCTCCAATTGATCACCGTATCGGTCATCAGCTTTTCGTTCGGGATCAGGAATTCCTTGCCTTCCTGCGTCGTGATCGACGTGTAGCGCAGGCCGAGGGATTCCACGACGCCGAACGTCTCGCCGACCTCGATCACGTCCTGCGGCTTGATCGAGCGCTCCGAGAGCAGGACGATGCCGGACACAAAGTTCGAGACCACTTTCTGCATACCAAAGGCAAAGCCGAGGCCGATGGCACCGGAGATGACCGTTAGCGCGCCGAGCGGAATGCCGAGCCCTGCGAGGGTGAGCAGGGCAGCCGCCACAATGAAGACAATCTGTATGGCATTGCCAATCAGAATGCGGATGGACGGTTCGACTTTCGGGATGTGATTGACCCGCCGCTTCATCGATTTTGCGGCGCGGTTTGCAATGAACAGCAAGACAGCGGCGGTCAGGATGGCCTGGAAGATGAAGACCGGGCTGATCCGCCGATTCCCGAAGGATGGACCAATACTCGAAAGCCAGTTCATGACATCCGGCAGGACGCCGAGGGCGAAGAATATCGCGAACGTCCATGTCAGGAATGATGCAAGACCGCGCAATTCTTCCGGCAGGAAGGTCATGGTCACGCGGATGGCAAGCCAGGCAATCGCGAGTGACAAGGCTGTCCGAACCAGGATCAGCGAGTGGTCAATGGAGCTGAGCAATGAGACCGCAAGCCCCAGAAGGATGGACCAGAGCGCCGGACGAACCGCCTTGTGCAAGACGTCCAGTCCTTCGCGGCGGGGCGGCTCGACAAAGCGTCGCAGCGTGACCGTGATCAGGCGCTTGAAGGGTGGGGTGAGCAGGGCGCCCAGCGCGAGCGCCAGGATAATACAGCCGAGCTGGATCAGGATGGGATAGAGAAATTCAGGCTGTTGCGCCTTTGTCTGAAGCCAGCCGGCTGGGTCGTCGAGAAAGGGTCGAGCAGGCTCTATCCATTTGAGTAGCGGATTAATGACGTCTTCTACCGGCGGGAGGATATCCTCCGATGGCGGAGTGGCTTGTCCGGTCGCTTCCGTCGCATCCACCGGACGGCAATAGGTTTCCCCATCACCGCCGGTGATGCATTTCTGGTAGGTGACGCCATCTTCCGCCAAGCGCTATCCGCCTAGACTGGGTCGTAGGGGAAGACACTGGCCGAGGCGCCCATGTCGAAGAAGTTGGCTTTCATGGCGGGCATGGCCTGTTCGAGCAGGCTTTCCGGCGTCCAGCCCTCCATACGCGCCAGCGACTTGACCGGACGCGGCTGGTCGAACAGCACGACTTCATTGCCGCGCACGGCAAAAATCTGTCCGGACACGTCATTGGCCTTGTCGGCGCAAAGGGCGACGGCGAGCTGTGCCACCTGGTCGGCCCGCATGCCCTGGCGCATCCGCTCGACACGCTCTGCGCCGGCTTCGTCCTTGACCGGGATGGAGGCGATCATGCGCGTCCAGGCAAATGGCGCGATGACATTGGAGCGGACATTCTTGCGCGCGCCTTCCATGGCGACGATGCGCGACAGGCCGACAATGCCCATCTTGGCGGCGGCATAGTTCGCCTGGCCGATATTGCCGATCAGGCCGGATGTGGAGGTGAAGAGGACGAAATTGCCGTCTTCCTTTTCGCGGAACAGTTCGATGGCCGCGCGGGTGACGTTGAAGCTGCCCCGCAGGTGCACGTCGATGACGCTGTCCCAATCATCTTCGCTCATCTTGTGGAACATGCCGTCCCGCAAGATGCCGGCCGGGTTGATGATCGAGTGCAGGGCTCCGAACTCGTCCTTGGCCTGTTCGATCATGCCTTGGACCGCTTTCATGTCGGTCACGCTTTCCGAGTTCGAGACAGCCTCGCCGCCCGCCTTGCGGATTTCCTGAGCCACGGTTTCGGCCGGGCCTGCACTGCCTTCATCGGCGCCGGTCAGGCTGCCGCCCAGATCGTTGACGACCACTTTTGCGCCCTCGCGCGCCGCCAGCAGCGCGGTTTCCTTGCCGATGCCATTACCACCGCCGGTCACGAGGACCACTTTGCCTTCCAGAACGCCCATCAGACGAAACTCCCTTTATATGTTGCAGTCGCCGCCACACTAGAACTCGGCCCGTAATGTTCAAGGTTTGAAATCGTCGCTGGTGCGGGTAGAGGTGCTGGCATGACAAAGACATTCCAAGCTGTAATCTGGGATTTCGGGGGCGTATTCACGACCTCTCCCTTCGACGCCTTCACCCGGTACGAGGCCGCGCATGGCCTGCCAAAGGATTTCATCCGCACGGTCAATGCCACCAATCCGCTGGACAATGCCTGGGCCAAGCTCGAGCAGAGCCTCGTCACGGCGGCAGAGTTCGACGGCATGTTCCGCGAGGAATCAAAGGCGATGGGGCATGAAGTGCCCGGCGGGGAAGTGCTGGCGCTATTGTCCGGCTCGCTGCGGCCACGCGTGGTCAAGGCGCTGAGCGTCTGCAAGACCAAGGGCAAGGTTGGCTGCATCACCAATAATGCGCCGGTCGGCAAAGGCGCCTCGATGACCAATGACGAGGCAAAAGCACGCGACGTGGCCAAGGTCTTCGACATGTTCGACCATGTGATCGAAAGCTCCAAGCTCGGCATTCGCAAGCCCGATCCGCGAATCTATGCTCTGATGTGCGAGACGCTCGATGTTGATCCGGCAAGCTGTGTCTATCTGGATGATCTCGGGCATAATCTGAAACCGGCCCGCGATATGGGCATGACAACGATCAAGGTGCTCAATGAAGACCAATTGCTGTCAGACCTTCAGGCGGCGACCGGGTATGAACTGGGCTAGCGCCCTCGTCGGCGCGCTGGGGGCCGCGCTCCTGGCGGCGTGCTCGCCTGCGGCCGAGCCGGAACGGCCATTGGTGCCGGATGAATCCCTGATGCAGCCGCCACAGGTGCCTGAGCCGGTCGTGTTGACTGAAGAAGCAGAGGCGATGCGGGACCAGCTATTGTCGCATGCGAAAGCCGGATCGCTCAGCCGTTTGTCGCGGGTGGCCAATGCGAATGACGGCTTTGTCTCCAATCTGGGCGGTACGCCGCATCGGCAATATTGGGATCTGATGCGCCGGATTGGCGCCGATCCGAACCGCAGCTTGCGCAAGTTGTTCGAACTGCCTCCCGGCATGCGCGAGATTGATGGCGAAGTCTGGTATGTCTGGCCAGACCTTGCCGCGCGTGACGCTGAGGACCTGATCCCGGAAAAACTGTCCTTCCAGGACCGGCGACGCCTCATGGAACTGATTGGCGAAGAGGGAATTGAACGGATACGGCAGGGCGAAGGCTATCCTGGCATGCGCACCGCCATCGCGGGCAATGGCCGATGGGTCTATTATGTACTCGGTCAGGATGCAGAGGACTGAGCTATGACAGACAGGATTGGCGCAGATGCGGCGCTCTCAAAACTGGACGGCTGGGCAAAAGGTGCCGGCGATCGCGACACGATCGAGAAGACGTTCAGGCTGGCCGATTTCAAGACGGCCTGGAGCTTCATGTCGGCTGTCGCACTGAAAGCCGAGCAGATGGACCATCATCCTGAATGGTTCAATGTCTACAACAAGGTCGAGGTTACGCTGACGACGCATGATGTGGACGGTGTGTCTGAAAAGGACGTTGAACTGGCCCGGTTCATGGACGAACTGGCAGCGAAACTTTCCTGATCCTCCTGGCAGGACTGTCGCTTCTCCCAAGGTCAAGCTGGCCCGGTTTCGAGTGCACTGTTACGGGTAGGAAAACCTGAAACAGTGGAGGAGACAGGCATGGGTCGCGTACAGGGCAAGAAGGCATTTATCACCGGCGGTGCGCAGGGGCTGGGCGAGGCAACGGCTCGCATGATGGCTCGCGAAGGCGCCAAGGTGACCGTCACGGATGTGAACGGGGCAGGGGCCGAAGCTGTCGCCGCCTCGATCAATGACGAACATGGCGCAGGCACGGCCTTTGCCTGGCAGCATGACGTGACCAATGAGGCGCAATGGCAGGAAGTGCTGCAAGCGGCGCATGATGCGATGGGCGGCCTGAACGTGCTGGTCAACAATGCCGGCATCGGTTCGCTCGGCTCGGTCGAAGACGAAAACTACGACATGTTCAAGAAGGTGCAGACCGTCGATGTCGATTCCATTTTTCTCGGCTGCAAGTACGCCATTCCGCTGATGCGCGCGCACGGGCTTGGTTCGATCATCAACATCTCGTCCATTGCCGGTATCATCGCGAGTGCGAACTACGTCTCCTACAACACCGCCAAGGCGGCCGTGCGGCATATCTCGAAATCCATCGCGTTGCATTGCGCCAAGGGCGGCCAGATCCGCTGTAACTCGGTGCATCCGGTCTTCATCAATACGCCGATCCTGGACCGGACGAAGGAAATGTTCGGCGAGGAAGAAGCGCTCGCCAAGCTCGGTCGCCAGATCCCGCTCGGCAAGGTCGGTGAGCCGGACGATATCGCCTATGCGGTGCTCTATCTCGCATCGGATGAGTCGAAGCTCGTCACCGGAATCGAGCTGAAAGTGGATGGTGGCATCTCGGCCATGTAAAGGCTTGTCGCTCCCGACTGTTCCTGTTATGTTCCATTCTGTCCAATTGATGGGAGGGACTTATGATCGGGTATGTAACAGTCGGGACGTCAGACCTGCAGCGCGCGGCGAAATTCTATGATGCCATTGCGGCCGAGATGGGCACTGGGCGGATGATGGATTTCGACACATTCATCGCCTGGGGCACGCCCGGCGGTGCAGCAGGCGTGGCGGCGACCCTGCCATTCGACAAACAGCCTGCTACTGTCGGCAATGGCACGATGGTGGCGCTGCAGGCCAGGGACAAGGATCAGGTGCACAAGCTGTATGAGATCGCGCTGGCAAATGGCGGCAGTGATGAAGGCGCTCCCGGACCGCGTGGCGATGAAGGGTTCTATGCCGCTTATTTCCGGGATCCGGATGGCAACAAGCTCAATGCTTTCACGATGGTGTAAGCGGGCGTTTCGACGTCACGATCACGGCATAGACGGCGAGTGTGCCGACCAGGCCTGCCGATACGTAGAGCGGGAGTTCCGGCATGAATGAGTACAGCATAGCCCCGATAAGGGGGCCGAAGATGAAGCCGGCCGGGGGCGCTGCCGCGAGCAGCGCTGCCGCTGAGCCTTGCTCCTCGCGAGAGACCGAAAGGCTGCCCAGCGCATTGGCGGCGGGCACGGCCAGCGCCGCACCACACCCAACAGCAAAGAAGCTGAGTGCGAGCGACCAGAACGGGAAGAAGAGGTCGGCTGAAACATAGCCCATGGCCACAATGGCGAGGCCGATGGGCAGGATGCGTCGCGGATCGGGTTTGCGCGGTTGAACAAAGCCGAACTGCACCATGATCATGCCCGCGGCGATGCAGGCGAAGGCAATCCCGGAATGAAGCACGACGGCTTCGCCGGCAGAGCGGCTGGCTGTGTCTACGAACCGGTAGCGATCTTCGATGAACCAGCTGATCGTCTGCTGTACGATTCCGATTCCGATGAAATAGGTGAACAGGAAAAGCAGGTGCGGGAAGACGCGCGGGTCGCGCACCGCGAGTGGGGTGGGGCGTTTGGCTGATTTCGGGCGCGGCCTGGTCGGGGGCAGAACCACTGCCAGAACAAGCGCTACGATCAGATTGAAGGCGATAGTCCCCCAGATCGGCATCAGCGCCCCAAACGGGGCGAGCACGGTGGCACCTGCCGGGCCAAGGATGGATCCGATGCTCATGCAGGCGCCAAGCATGCCGAGCCCGCCGGCCCGGTCGAGCGGCGTGGTGGCATCCGTCATCGCGGCCATGGCGGCTGGTTGCAGACCGGGCGACAACAGGCCGAACCAGAGGCGCACGAAGACAAGTGTGAAAAAGGCGGTCAGCCCGGTCAGGACTCCTGCCAGCGCGGCGCTCAGGGCGAACACGAAGATCATGTTGGTCAGGCCCATGGCCGCCAGCGAGAAGACCATGACGCGTTTGCGGCCGAACCGGTCAGCCAGCCGGCCCCAGGTTGGAATGAGCAGCGCATAGACGGCCGCAGACAGGGTCAGGATACCCGCGACCTGAATTTCGGTCAGGCCAGCCTTGCGGGCGAGGGGGGCAACGACCACGAAGTTGATGCTCATGCCGGCGCCCATGGCCACCATGGCAATGCCGATCATCGCTTTCTGGACCCCGGTGAGCGGAAGCAGCGGCCTGTCCGGATCTGTCATGCAAGCGGGCTCCCTCGGCAATTGTTATAATTGTTTGTGTTTGCCCGCCTTGCCAAACGGAATGTGTTCCCAACTGGCAAAGCTAGAGAGAACGCCTTGCACAAGCTAGGGGCATCACCCTAAGTGAAGGCAACAACAGAAAAATCGGAGCGTTGCCCCATGGCCGCCATTCTTGATCTCATCATGGTCGTTCTGCGGATCGCCACATTCATCATCATCATTCAGGCTGTCTTGTCCTGGCTGGTCGGTTTCAATGTGCTGAGCCTCCAGAACCCCACCGTACGCAGTGTCTGGGGTGGATTGCAGCGTATTACCGAGCCGGTTTATCGCCCGATCCGCAACATCCTGCCGCCCATGGGTGGGCTGGACCTGACGCCTATGGTGGTTCTGCTGATCATTTTCTTCCTCGAGCGTGTGATCGCGCGCTACGGCTACGGCATCGTCCCGTTCTGATCGCATGCACAGGCTGATCGTCCGCGTTCAGCCGAACGCCTCGGCCGACCGGGTCGAAACATGGGAAACAGACGCTGCGGGCCGGACCTATTTGAAGGTTCGTGTGCGCGCCGTGCCGGAAGGCGGAAAGGCCAATGCGGCGGTTGAAAAACTGATCGCGAAATGGCTGGGCGTGCCAAAGTCTGCGGTCAGGGTGGTGACGGGCCCAAAGAACCGGTTAAAAGGCCTCGACATTGACGGGCCGCCCGATCTGGCGGCGAAACTGGCCGGGGATCAGGGCAATGAGCGCGCAGGTAATTGACGGAAAATCGGTTGCGGCAGATGTCCGCGCAGACGTGGCAAAGGCGGTCAGCCAATTGCCCGGACAGCCTTCACTGGCTGTGGTCCTTGTGGGGGAAGACCCTGCGAGCCAGGTCTATGTGCGCAACAAGGTGCGCCAGACCGAGGAGGTTGGCATGGTCTCCGTGCACCACCGCCTGCCGGATACGGCCAGCCAGGCCGATGTCGAGACCCTGATTGCAACCCTGAATGCCGATCAAAGCGTCGATGGCATCCTGCTGCAGTTGCCGCTGCCCAAGGGTCTCGATGCTGATGCGGCGATCGAGAAGATCGACCCCGACAAGGATGTCGACGGACTGACCGAAGTGTCTGCCGGTCGCCTGACGCTCGGCAAGCCGGGCCTGCGCCCGTGTACACCGACCGGCTGTGTGATCCTGGCCAAGCGCGCGCTGGGCAGTGACCTCTCCGGCAAACATGTCGTCGTGATTGGTCGCTCTATTCTCGTCGGCAAGCCGGCCGCGCTATTGTTCCTGGCCGAGAATTGCACGGTCACCATCGCGCACAGCCGCACAAAGGACCTGCCGGCCATGTGCCGCGAGGCCGACATTCTCGTGCCTGCCGTCGGACGTCCGCAAATGGTCAAGGCCGATTGGGTGAAGCCGGGCGCGACCATTATCGATGTCGGGATCAACCGGATCGACGCGCCCGAAAAGGGCGAGGGGAAGACGCGTCTGGTGGGCGATGCCGACTATGCCGCCAGCGCGGAAGTTGCGGGTCACATCACGCCCGTGCCGGGCGGGGTCGGGCCCATGACCATTGCCTGCCTGTTGCGCAACACGGTGCTGGCCGCCTGCGCCCGGCGTGGCTGGCCTGTTCCAGACGGTCTGTGAGCCAGTCCTTTTCCCCGCCGGACACGCCGCGATTCCGGCAACTTTGGGAAGATCAGGACGGCCTCTGCGCCCTGTGTGGAAAGCCCATGCCCCCCAGCCGGGCCGATGTGGCGCATTCCACGCTCTGGAAGAAATGGCGGCCGACATTCGACCATATCATACCGCGCGCGCATGAGGGGTCGGACGAGATCAGCAATCTCCGTCTTGCCCATGCCATTTGCAACAAACGCCGAGGCACCGGAAAGGGCTAGGCGAGGCCTGCAGCCCGGACATTCGGCTGGTAGGTACGCCAAACCGGTGCTTCCTGACCGGATTTCAGGATGAGAACCAGTTTGCCATTGGTGCGCCGCGTATCGGCGACGCCATTGTGCGAGACCCACCATGAGCGATGAGTCTGCAGGCCGTTGTCTTCGCCCAGTTCTCGCATCGCATCGGCCAGCCGCATCAGGATCAGTTCTTCTCCCCGGTCTGTATGAACGCGCAGATAGTGATCTTCCGAGGAGATGGCCCAAAGATCTGCCCCCCGATATCGCACTGGCAGGCGCGACAGGAAGCCCGCGACCCGGTCTTCCGGTTCGGCGTCTTCCAACTCGGCCAGTTGGCGGGCCCGATCAATGAGGAATCCGCCCGTCGTGATGACGAGCGAGATCGCCAGCACATAGGCGAATTGGATGGGGATTTGCGCCAGGGAAATGGACGCGCCCAGAAAAGCCAGGAAAATACAGAGTGAGATCGTGACCGGAATTGCAAGCAGGACGGCCGCGGCCACAATTCTCAGGGCCGGGTGGGACGTCTTCATGTGCGTGTGGAAGACAAAGGGTACGACCCAATAGGATGCGACCGACCCGACCAGCATTGTGACGAACCACATCAGGAATCGGAGTTTGAGAGAGCCGCCGGTGCCATAGACTCCGAACCATGTGAAGCCAGCCGCCAGCAGGGTGACGATGCCGAGTGTTTTTCCAATATCCTTCAGGGCTGATGCCATCGTGTCATCCCGTGTATTTCGCGCTTCGTGAATGGGTTTGCAGGTATTTGGCGAAGGATTCCAGCCCGCCCGCGCAATCTGCGTAGCGCCGATCCGGCCCGCGCCACACCCTGTCTTCATCACCCGCCACGGGGCGACCGCCCCACACTATGGAGACATCAAATGAACATCAACCGCACACTCGTATCGATCCTGGCCGCCATTGCCATTGTGCCTGTTTCGGCGTCTGCCGCTGACCTGACACTCAAGGTGGAGAATGTCGGCGAGAATACCGGGGCGCTGCGCATTGCGATCTTCGACGCAGGCGGCTGGTCCGGGAATGACGCTGTTGCGGCGGACAGTGTCGACGTTTCAGAAGGCGCTGATTCCGTCGTCTTCGAAGGGCTGGAGCCCGGCACATACGGTGTGAAGCTGTTTCACGACGTAGATGGCGACGGCGAACTGGCGCGTGGAAATTTCGGTATTCCGACAGAACCCTATGGTTTCTCCAATGACGCGCCGGTTCGCTTTGGCCCGCCAAGCTTCGGCGATGCCGCGTTCGCCCTGCCGACCGATGGCGCCGTCCACACAGTCACGCTGCGCTAAGCCTGTCGCCAAGGAGACCTGCCATGAAAAGCCCTGCCTTTGCCCTGCCATCCGGACTGCCCCGCCTGTCGCTGAGGCGGCCCAGCAACCGCACCGTGATCCTGATCGGCCTTGCCGCCTATGCGGTGATCAGCTGGATGATCCTGAAAAGCGCGGACAATCCTCCAATCCGGTTCAGGCTGGATGCCGCGCGTCTGACCGAGTCGCCGGTCGTGCTAAAAATGCACCTGGCGGGAGCGCTCAGCGCGTTTGGTATCGGCACGGCTTTGATGATGGGCGTGAAGGGCAGGGGGCTGCACAAGCGGCTTGGCTATGCCTGGGTTGTGGCGATGGCGATCACGGCGATCAGTTCCTTCTTCCTGACAGGCCTCAATGGCAACAGCTTCAGCTGGATCCATGGCCTGTCAGCCTGGACAATCATCGGCCTGCCCATGGGCATCGCTGCAGCGCGGCGAAAGGACATTGCGAAGCACCGCAAGGAAATGACCGGAATGTTCACAGGGGGCATGTTGGTTGCCGGCCTGTTTACCTTCCTGCCGGGCCGCATGATGTGGTCGATCTTCTTCGGCGTTTGACCGGAATAAGCCTCTTACCGACCCCTCCAAAGACCGCTACACCTATTGCAGGTAGAGGTACCTTGGAGGGGTAGAATGAAACGTATTGTCATTGCGATTGTCGTTGCAGGGCTCGCGGCGTGTCAGACGCCGGGGCCGATCACCATTCCGGGCATAACGCGCGCGCCGCAGAGTGCCGAAGACGCGCTCGACGCATATTACCGCACATTGCCGGAAGAGTTTTATCCGACCGCGCCCGCCGGATTGCCGCTGCCTTCGAAAGACTCTGTCCTGTCGCGCGTGCTGGTTGGCTCTTGTCATGATGAGGAAGAAGCCGGACCGTCCGATACATTGCAGCGCATCGCCGCCGAAGACGCGGACCTTTTCCTGATGATTGGCGACAATGTCTATGGCGACAAGGACGGCATGAGCTATGCCACCAACCAGGCTGAACTCAACGAACTTCGCGAGAGTTTTGCCGATCTCGCCGCCCGTAGCGACTTTCAGGCCGTGCGGGCAAGCCATCCGATGATGGTGGCATGGGACGACCATGACTATGGCGCCAATGATGCGGGCCGAGAATTTCCGTTCCGTCGTCTTGCCGAGCGCGTGCACGAACGCTTCTGGGGGATCGAGAACATGGATGTCGGCGCCTGGCCCGGCACCTATTATGCGCGCAGCTTTGGCCCGGAAGGCCAGCGCACCCAGATCATCATGCTGGATACCCGCTTCTTCCGGTCGCCGCTGACCGCGACAGACGAGTATGGCGTGACCGGCAAGGAGCGTTATATCCAGTCTTCCGATCCCAATCAGGACATGCTGGGCAATGACCAGTGGACCTGGCTGGAAAACCAGCTGCAGAAGCCGGCGGATTTGCGCCTGATCGTCTCGTCGATCCAGGTCTTGCCGACCGATGGGCATGGCTGGGAAAGCTGGTCGCGCCTGCCAGCCGAACAGCAGCGCCTCTACAGTCTGATCAGTGAGACAGGTGCGAACGGCGTGGTGTTCGTGTCAGGCGACCGGCACGCATCCTTCCTCTATCGCAGTGAGAGGGCGCTGCCATACCCGGCCTATGAGCTGACGGCGTCATCGCTGAATGTGTCGTTCCAGGATACGACGGACGAGATGGACTCAGCACAGGTCGGCGAAGGCTTTTCGCAGGACAATTATGGTGCAATCGGCATCGATTGGGCCGCTGGGTCTGTCGATCTTGAGATAAAAAACGCCGCAGGCGAGACGGTTCGTCAAACAACCGCCCAATTCCGGTAGCTATGCCACGCGGCAACGGAAAGGCCGCCTGTAGATTATGACCGATACCCGCAATGTCTTCGCCCTCATCCTGGCGGTGATGATCCTGCAAATTGCGGGCGGCTTGTTGAGCATGTTGACCCCGCTTGGGCTCGAAGCGCTGGGCACGGCGCCCCAATTCATCGGTGGCATCGCCGCGCTCTATGCGACGGGCTTCATGCTGGGGGCATGGACCGCACCTGCAGCGCTTGCCTCCTTTGGCAACATCCGCCTGTTCGCTGCTGCCGCAGCAGTCACTTCGGCGGGGTCCATTGCCTTGTCACTGTGGTATGAGCCCGGCTTCTGGGCCATCGTACGCATCGTACAGGGTGTCAGTTTTGCCTACATGTTCACGAGCGTGGAGAGCTGGTTGGGTCAGGCCGTGCCGGACAAGTCGCGCGGCAATGTCATGGGCCTGTATCACATGGGCGCGAAACTCTCGCTGATGATTGGTCCGTTCTTCGTGGCCGGCCTGTCGCCGCTCGACAGCCGCGCCTATAGCTGGGCCGCATTGTTTCTGACCTTGGCGCTCGTGCCGATCTGCCTCACACAGCAGGAACAGCCGGAAGCGCCGGATCGCAAGGCAATGCCGATTGGGCGCCTGTACAAACTGGCTCCGGCGGCTGTCATCGGGGTGATGCTGGCGGGCGTGATCAATACCGGTACGCTCGCTTTGCTGCCGATCTATTTTGAAAGCTTCTCCATTGGCGGGGGAGGGACGGCGGCTGCCGCAACCGCCCTGGCGGCTGCGTGGCTGGGCGGCTTCATCATTCAATGGCCTGCAGGGCGGTTGTCCGACCGAATCGAGCGCCGATTGGTGATCGCGGTATTGTGCGCCATTTCGGGCATGGCTGCGATGGTGATCGCGATATTCGGACGCAGCCTCGGAGAGGTTGGCGTGATGATGGTGCTGGTCGTGTGGGGCGCCGGTGCGTTGACGTTTTTTGGATTATGCGTGGCCCACGCCATTGACCGAACCCCCAAGGGAAAGATTCCGCAGGTCATGTCCGGTCTGCTTTTCATTTGGGCCGGTGGATCAATTGTGGGGCCACTATTGTCGGGTATCGCCATGCGCGGTGCAGGTGCGACAGGCCTGTTCGGTCTGTCTGGCTTGTTGCTCATCCTGTTGGCGTTGATCATGGTCTGGCGGGTTTCCGCAAGGGCAGCTCCGGAAGAGCACCAGCAAGAGGATTGGAGCCCGATCCTGCCAACGCCTCTGGCCAGCGTGGAACTCGATCCGCGCAATCCGGACCGGGAAGCCGAAACCTGAGTCCAGACTTGAGTACTCAGCTGGTTTACGGGCCTGCCAAGACTGTTATATAGCGCGGACAATCAAACGGGCCGGCCTGTGCCGGCTCTTTCCGCAAGCCAGGGCAGACAAGGCAAGTTTCCATGAACATACACGAATACCAGGCCAAGGCCGTGCTGAAATCTTTCGGCGCTCCAGTGGCAGAAGGCGTACCCGTTCTTTCTCTCGATGATGTGCAAAAGGCGGTCGATACGCTGCCGGGGCCGCTCTGGGTCGTGAAGTCCCAAATTCATGCCGGTGGACGCGGCAAGGGCAAGTTCATCGAAGCCGCAGCTGGCGAAAAGGGCGGTGTTCGCCTCGCCTTCTCCAAGGAAGACGTTCTGGAGCACGCCAAGGCGATGCTGGGCAATCACCTCGTCACCGCGCAGACCAGCGATGCTGGCAAACAGGTCAACCGCCTCTACATCGAAGACGGCGCCGACATTGACCGCGAACTCTATCTCTCCCTTCTGGTCGACCGCGCCACAGGCCGCCCGGCCTTTGTTGCCTCTACTGAAGGCGGCATGGACATCGAGGAAGTTGCGCACGAGACGCCTGAGAAAATCCTCACCCTGCCAATCGACCCGACGGCTGGTGTGACCGAAGCCGATGCGGCGCAGCTCTGCGACGCGCTGAAGCTGGACGGTGCGGCCCGCGAAGATGGCATGAAACTCTTCCCGATCCTCTACAAGGCCTTCATCGAGAAGGACATGGCGATGCTCGAGATCAACCCGCTGATCGTCATGGAAAATGGCCGTCTGCGCGTGCTCGACGCCAAGGTCAGCTTTGACGGCAACGCCCTGTTCCGCCACCCTGACATTGTCGAGCTGCGGGACACGACCGAGGAAGACGAAAAAGAGATCGAGGCCTCCGAATGGGACCTCGCCTATATCGCCCTCGACGGCACGATCGGTTGCATGGTCAACGGCGCGGGCCTCGCCATGGCGACGATGGACATCATCAAGCTGTACGGTGAAGAGCCAGCCAACTTCTGTGACGTTGGCGGCGGTGCAAACGCCGAGAAGGTCGCTGCGGCCTTCAAGATCATCATGAAGGACCCGAACGTCAAAGGCATCCTGGTCAACATCTTTGGCGGCATCATGAAGTGCGACGTCATCGCCGAGGGCGTGATCGCCGCGGTGAAAGAGACCAACCTCGCTGTGCCGCTGGTTGTGCGCCTCGAAGGTACGAACGTCGAAATGGGCAAGGAAATCATCAAGAATTCCGGCCTGAACGTCATCCCCGCCGATGACCTCGACGACGCCGCCCAGAAAATTGTTGCCGCTGTTAAAGAGGCCTAAGGAAACATGTCCATTCTCATCGACAAGAATACCAAAGTCATCGTCCAGGGCCTGACCGGCAATACGGGCTCTTTCCACACCAATCAGGCGCTGGAGTATTACGGCACGCAAATGGTTGCCGGTACGCACCCGAAGAAGGCTGGCCAGAAATGGACCGCTGACAACGGCACCGAACTGCCGATCTTCGCCAATGCCGGTGAAGCCGCCAAGGCAACCGGCGCCAATGCGTCCGTGATCTACGTGCCGCCAGTCGGCGCTGCCGCCGCCATCGAAGAAGCCATCGATGCGGAAATCCCGCTGATCGTCTGCATCACCGAGGGCGTTCCTGTGCTCGACATGGTGCGTGTGAAGGCGAAACTGGAAAAATCCAAGTCACGCCTGATCGGTCCGAACTGCCCCGGCCTGTTGACGCCGGAACAGTGCAAAATCGGCATCATGCCCGGCAAGATCTTCCAGAAGGGCACTGTTGGCGTTGTGTCGCGCTCCGGTACGCTGACCTATGAAGCCGTGTACCAGACCTCTCAGGCGGGCCTCGGCCAGACATCTGCAGTCGGTATCGGCGGTGACCCGGTCAAAGGCACCGAGTTCATCGACGTGCTGGACATGTTCCTGTCCGATGATGAGACCCAATCGATCATCATGATCGGTGAAATTGGCGGCAGTGCCGAAGAGGAAGCTGCGCAATTCCTGATCGACGAAGCCAAAAAAGGCCGGAAAAAACCGATGGTCGGCTTTATTGCGGGTCGGACTGCGCCGAAGGGGCGCACGATGGGCCATGCCGGTGCTATCGTTTCAGGTGGCCAAGGCGATGCCGAGAGCAAGATTGCGGCGATGGAAGAGGCGGGTATTCGCGTTTCCCCGTCACCTGCACGTCTCGGGACAACCATGGTCGACGTATTGAAGGGTTAGCGCCCGGATATACATCTAAGCCAGGACGGCCCGTCCGGGCCAGTCTGGCGAGGCCAGCATCTGTCCCCGCACAGGCCGTCCTGGAGAACTTCAGTCCCGGTAGGAACCGGGCAAGTATTTTGTTTCTTAATGTCAGGGAACAGGTCCCAAAGGACGGATTGAAAATGGCAGATGATGGCAGCCCGGTAGACGGCTCGCGCGGCGCAGGTAACAGCGCCATGCTGGAAACAGCGTTCCTGTATGGCGGCTCGGCCCAGTGGCTGGAGCAGATGCAGGCCGCATATGCGAAGAATCCCGCGTCAGTTCCCGAGAGCTGGCGCGAATTCTTTGCAGAATTGGGCGATGATTCGGGCGACGCCGCGCGCAATGCCGGGGGCGCCAGCTGGAAACGGGGCGACTGGCCCCGTCCGGTCAGCGACGAACAGATCGCGGCTTTCGATGGCAACTGGGCGCTGGTCGAGCCAAAGCTCGAGAAAAAGCTGAAATCTGCCAAGCCGGGCGCCTCTGCCGAGGAAATCGCGCAGAACGTCAAGGATTCGATCCGCGCGATCATGATGATCCGGGCCTACCGCATGCGCGGCCACCTGGCCGCCCAGCTGGACCCGCTTTCGCTCGACACGCCCGAAAAACAGCCTGAACTGGACCCGGCCAGCTATGGCTTCGGTGCAGAAGACATGGGCCGCAAGATCTTCATCGATGGCTATCTTGGTCTGGACCATGCGACGGTCAGCGAGATGCTCGATATCCTGCAGCGGACCTATTGTTCGACCATCGGCATCGAGTTCATGCATATTTCCGATCCGGAAGAGAAGGCCTGGCTTCAGGAGCGGATCGAAGGCCCGGACAAGGGCGTTGCGTTCACGGATCAGGGCAAGAAGGCGATTCTCGCCAAGCTGATCGAAGCGGAAACCTTCGAACGCTTCCTGCACAAACGGTATCCAGGCACGAAGCGCTTTGGCCTTGATGGCGGTGAAGCGGCGGTGCCGGCGCTGGAACAGATCATCAAGCGCGGCGGCGCGCTTGGCGTGCGCGAGATCGTTGTCGGTATGCCGCACCGTGGTCGCCTCAACATGTTGGCCGCTGTGATGGGCAAGCCCTACGAGCAGATCTTCCACGAATTCCAGGGCGGTAACACGCAAGGCGCGGGCGAGTTTGGCTCGGGCGATGTGAAATACCATCTCGGCGCGTCGTCTGACCGCGAGTTCGACGGCAATGAAGTTCACCTCTCGATGAACGCCAACCCGTCCCACCTGGAAGCGGTGGATCCGGTTGTGCTGGGCAAGTCGCGCTCCAAGCAGGAAATGCTGCATCGTGAGAGCGGGACGCTGGACCGCTCGACTGTGCTGCCATTGCTGCTGCACGGCGACGCCGCCTTTGCGGGGCAGGGCGTCGTGTCGGAATGTTTCGCATTGTCGGGCCTGTCGGGCTATCGCACAGGCGGGACGATCCACTTCATCGTGAACAACCAGATCGGCTTTACGACAAGCCCTATCTATTCGCGGTCTTCTCCGTACCCGTCGGATGTCGCTCTGATGGTTCAGGCACCGATCTTCCACGTCAATGGGGATGATCCGGAAGCGGTCACCTATGCGGCCAAGATCGCGACCGAGTACCGCCAGAAATTCGGCAAGGACGTTGTCATCGACATGTTCTGCTATCGTCGCTTTGGGCACAATGAGGGCGACGAGCCCATGTTCACCCAACCGGTGATGTACACCAAGATCAAAGGTCATGCCTCGACCCGTGAGATCTATGCGGAACGCCTCGTCAAGGAAGGCATTCTGACGGCTGAGCAGGTCGAACAGCAAGTCGTCGATTTCGAAGCCTATCTCGACCGCGAATTCGAAGCCGGCAAGACATTCGAAGCCAAGAAGGCAGACTGGCTGGACGGCGAGTGGAAAGGTCTCGGCCTGCCCGATGATGACGAGCGCCGTGGCAAGACCGGCGTGGCCAAGAAACGCCTGCAAGCGCTTGGTCAGACCATCACCACAGTGCCAGAGGGCGTTGACATTCACCGCACGCTTGCGCGCGTCATTGATGCACGGGCGACGGCCATCTCAAAAGGGAAGGGGCTCGATTGGGCGACGGCGGAGCATCTGGCTTTCGCGACCTTGCTGGATGAGGGCTTCCCGGTCCGTCTGTCCGGTCAGGATTGCGGTCGCGGGACGTTCTCCCAGCGCCATAGCCACATCATCGACCAGACCAATGGTGATCGCTACACGCCGCTGAACAATATCAGCGACAAGCAGGCCCATTACGAAGTGATCGACTCGCTTCTGTCGGAAGAAGCTGTTGTCGGATACGAGTACGGATATTCGCTGGCCGACCCGAACACGCTGACCATGTGGGAAGCCCAGTTCGGGGACTTCTCGAACGGTGCGCAGGTCTTCTTCGACCAGTTCATTTCGTCGGCTGAGCGCAAATGGCTCCGCATGTCGGGCCTGGTCCTGCTCCTGCCGCATGGCTATGAAGGTCAGGGTCCGGAGCATTCCTCGGCCCGGCTCGAGCGCTTCCTGCAAATGTGCGCGGAAGACAATTGGCAAGTCTGCAATCTGACGACGCCGGCGAACTATTTTCACGCCCTGCGCCGCCAGATCCATCGCGACTTCCGCAAGCCGCTAATCATCATGACGCCGAAATCCCTTCTGCGTCACAAGCTGGCAACGTCCAGTCTGGACGATCTGAGCACGAAGTCGTCCTTCCACCGCATCTTGTGGGATGATGCCGAGACGCCGGGCCGTGAAGGCAAGGTGAAACTCGTCAAGGACAACAAGGTGCGCCGCGTCGTCCTGTGTTCGGGCAAGGTCTATTATGATCTGTTCGAGGCGCGCGAGGAAAGCGGTGTGGACGATGTCTATCTGCTGCGCGTCGAGCAATTCTATCCGGTGCCACGCAAGTCGCTGATCCATGAGTTGAAGCGCTTCCCGCAGGCCGAGATTGTCTGGTGTCAGGAAGAGCCACGCAACATGGGTGGCTGGACATTCATTCGGGACGAGCTGGAATGGTGTGCGAACCAGGCTGGATCATCCTCTCCGCGTCCGTCCTATGCGGGTCGTCCGCCATCTGCTGCTACGGCAACAGGTTTGCTGTCCAAGCACAAAGCTGAGCAGGATTCCCTGATCTCAACAGCCCTTGGCAAAGACCCTGTAGCTGACAACATCGTCGCCACCTGATTCTGATTTATTACAAACGGACTGATTTCATGACCGATATCACAGTGCCTACTCTCGGCGAGAGCATCACCGAAGCCACAGTTGGCCAATGGCTGAAAGCCAAAGGCGACGCTGTGAAGAAAGATGAAGTGCTTGTCGAACTCGAAACAGACAAAGTGTCTGTCGAGGTTTCCGCCACCGAAGACGGCGTCTTGTCCGAGATTCTCGCCAATGAAGGCGACACGGTCGAAATCGGCGCGCTGTTGGGCAAGCTTGGTGGTGGGTCCGGCGCATCGGCGAAGTCCGAAACGGCTGCGGCGGCACTGCCGGCACATGGCGGTCCGAAGGATCCGGGCGGCGTTCCGGGCAAGGCCGACAAGGGCGAACTGATGGATGTCGAAGTGCCGACCATGGGCGAAAGCGTCGCCGAAGGCACGCTGTCTACATTCCTCAAGGCACCAGGCGATGCGGTCAAGAAAGACGAGACAATCGCCGAGATCGAAACCGACAAGGTTGCACTGGAAGTACCTTCACCCGCTGACGGCATTGTCGCCGAACTGCTGGTTGGTGAGGGGGACTCGGTTACGCCGGGATCTGTTATTGCGCGCATCAGCGCGGGCGGGTCGGCTGCGGCCGCTGCGCCGGCGGCGTCGAAACCTGCAGCCACCACATCGGCTCCTGCCGCAACGGGCGAGCGCCCTGTCTCTCCATCCGTGCGCCGCATTTCATCAGAAGCCGGCGTGAACCCCGCTGATATTCCAGGCTCAGGCCGTGATGGCCGCGCGACAAAGGCTGACGCGATGAATTATGTGAACAGCACGCCGAAGGCTGCTTCGGCTCCGGCAGAAGCCAAGGCACCGCGCGACATTGGTCCGCGGGAAGAGCGCGTCCGCATGACGCGCCTGCGCCAGACAATCGCTCGCCGCCTGAAAGAGGCTCAGGACAATGCGGCCATGCTGACGACATTCAATGATGTCGACATGGGCGCGATCATGGACCTCCGCAAAAAGCATCAGGAAGCTTTCGTTGCCAAACACGGCATCAAGCTGGGCTTCATGAGCTTCTTCGTGAAAGCGTGCGTCAACGCACTGAAGGAAGTGCCTGCGGTGAACGCCGAGATCGATGGCACGGACATTATCTACAAGAACTATTATGACATCGGCGTCGCGGTCGGCACCGACAAGGGCCTTGTTGTGCCAGTTGTGCGCGACTCCGATGACCTGTCTCTGGCTGGCATTGAGAAGTCTATCGCAGACCTTGGCAAACGCGCCCGCGATGGCTCGCTGACGATTGGCGACATGCAGGGCGGTACGTTCACCATCTCCAATGGCGGGATCTATGGCTCGCTGATGTCGACCCCGATCCTGAACCCCCCACAGTCCGGCGTGCTTGGCATGCACCGGATCGAACAGCGCCCTGTGGCCATCAATGGCGAAGTCAAGATTCGCCCCATGATGTATCTGGCGCTGTCCTATGACCACCGGATCGTGGATGGCAAGGAGGCCGTGACCTTCCTCGTCCGCGTCAAGGAAGCTCTGGAAGACCCAGAGCGGATGCTGCTCGAAGTCTAGGCCTTCGCGGTCAGCCAGCCTCGGATAAGTCCTGCCTGCATGCACTGTGCGGGCAGGGCAAATCCAGCACTCTCCATCATGTGTTCAACCTTTGCCGGTCCGTGGCAGGCAAACTGTGAGCCGAACATCTGCTGGTAGTGAGCCCGACCCTCCGGGGTCATGCCCGTACGGGACAAGAGGTTCAGCCAAAGCTCCATCACCATCGGGAAGTCGGGCGCGTTCATGTTGGCGCACAAGTCGGCATTGAAGAGCGGTGCACCGGGGCGCAAGCGATCCGCGATGGAACGGAAGTAAGCGGTCCGCGAGTCTGCCTGGGTCAGGAAGTGCGAGACGAGCAGACTGGTTGCGCCCTCAAAGTCGAATGCTTCGACCTCCGAGACATAAGCATTGTGAAACGTGCAGCGCGCCGCGAAGCCTTCAGCCTCCGCATGTCGGCGAGCGACATCCAACATGGCGCTGGAAGGATCAATGAGCGCAAACTGCCATTTGGGAAATCGTGTGGCGAGGTAGCGGACTTCAGCGCCGGTCCCGGCCCCGGCGACAAGAATGCGTGCATTGTCCGGCAGTTTTCCCAAACCGGTTTCCAGTATCAGATGCAGCAGCCCCTTGATGGCCTGCAATTCTTCAAACTGATTGTCATATGCTGCGGCATGATCCGGGCCGAAGGCTTCAGACAAAGCGAACTTGTCTTGCGACATGGGAAGCTCTCCATACATGTTATTTTATAACATTAACGTTTGACCCATGTGACCGCAACCGGAAAAACAGTCGAGAATGCCTTTGCGGGGTTTTTTGCGAAATTGACGTGCGGGTTCACGAAAAAGGGCAGGTGCGTTTCTGCACCTGCCCATTCGCGTCGTCCCCTTATCGCGGCCTGCCAGGGGGGCGTCTCCCCACCCTCCGCGATGTGTTGTATTTATTACGCGTCACAACACAGGTTATGTACATAAGGGGGGCTGATTGAATGGTTCCCCAATGCCTTGTTATTTCACGTTCATTTGATCCGAGGTAGCAAAAGCGGTACGCTTTGGTGCGCTCCGTAGTCGAAATCGACTTCAATCCCTAGTGTGGGTGAGCGCACACAAACGGAGGCGGTGGGCATGTGCTGGGCTGGCATTTTCCAAGCGAAATTTGTTGGCACGCGCAACCAGGGGCTCCCCCAATGCGTATCTGATTGAGCCTCAACTGGCGCAACACAACTAAAGGGGACTAACTTCAATGGACGAATTCTGGCGAAATACGGTCGATCAGGCGCAGGCCTATGGTCCACAGCTGATCAAGGCCGCCTTGGTCATGATTGCCTTCATCATCGGCGCTTTCATCGTGCGCTGGCTGATTGCGGCAGCCATCGACCGGACAGGTCTGGCCAAGAAAGCCAACGCATCAACGGCCACCAGTGACAGCAAATCGCTTGGCACCAGCCTTGCGCAAGCGGCATTCTGGGTCACGATCCTGATAGGTTTGATGCAAGCGCTCGCGATCGCAGGCGCAACGCAGATTTCGAGCGCGCTACATGGCGTGATCGATCCGATCCTGTCCTATCTGCCAAATGTCATCGGCGCGGCACTGATCTTCGGCATTTTCATCATTATTGCCAATGTCGTGCGTGAGACGCTGAAAGCCGTACTTGTATTCGGTGACGGCATGCCGGAACGCTTCGGCTTGGCGACCGGACGCGTAAACATCTCCGGCATTGTGGCATCCGTGGCATTCGCCGTTCTGGTGATCATCGGCGCTATCATGGCGTTTGATGTGCTGGCCATCGAGGCGATCTCCGCCCCGGCAAATGAGCTGCTGACCGACATTATCGGCATTATCCCGAATGTACTGGCCGCTGGCGTGATCCTCGCAATCTTCGTGCTGATCGGCCGATTTGTTGCCAATCTGGTGCTGAAGACGCTGCCAGGTACAGGCGTGGATTCGGCTGTTTCCGAACTTGGCCTGCTCAAGGGCGCAGATGGCGGGCTGACTGCCAGCACGGTAATTGCCCGGGTTGCGATGTTCCTGATCGTGCTGCTTGGCCTGGTGGCTGCGCTGAACGCGCTGGGAATTGAGTCGCTGACCTATGCGATGAATGTTGTGCTCGATATGGGCGTCCAGATCATCTTTGGCGCGCTGATCATCTTCGCAGGCGTATTCATTGCCAAGCTTGTGAGCTCGGCCATGGATTCTACTGGGGCAGGGGCAACGGATGTCACTGCACGCGTTATGAAATGGATCATCATCGTGCTTGCCGTGATCCTCGGCATCTCCCGCATGGGCCTCGACCCTACGGGTGGCGTGTTCATTCTGGAAGTCGCCAAATGGATTGTCATCGGCGGTGCCGCCGCTTTTGCCATCGCCTTTGGTTGGGGTGGCCGCGAATGGGCCGCCCGGATCCTCGAATCCTGGCGCAGCACACGCTAGACAGCGCTCAACCCATAAAACAGGGGGCCGCTCGAAAGGGCGGCCCTTTTTCATGTCCATGTGGTCTGGAGGCGCTTCGTCGCAGCTGCTTTGTTGCGGTGGCGATTGGGGTCATATATGCGCAAACCTCTCGGCAACAGGGCATAATCCGCATGACCACCTACACTTCCGATCAGCGACGTCACTCATCCGAGACGGCTGAAACCATGTCCGATGTTCGTTATGAGATCGACCGGATTGATCGTCTGCTCGTCGAAATCCTGGCAGAGCGCCAATCCTTCATGGATGCTGCGGCGCGTATCAAGCCGGACCGGTCGAAAGTGCATGACAGCGCGCGGATCGAAGATGTCGTGACAAAGGTTAAGGCTGCTTGCGAAGGCGCGGGCTTGTCGCCGGCCATCGCCGAGCCGGTCTGGCGGACCTTGATTGACCGTTGCATTGCGTACGAGTTCGGCAGCTATGACGCGCGGCGTGGCGGCGACGACGTAAACTCGTAAAGCACCTGGGCGACCTCTTCGAGCGTGTCCCCCAGCGCATCCTTGATATCGCTGATCATGACTGCAGCGGCCGTGACGCTGGGCGGGGTCTCTGACCGGCCGGCTTTTTCGGCTTTTTCACATTTCGACGCCAACAGGATGGCACCAATACCAAGGCTGGCGCCCTTGAGCGTGTGAGCGGCGTCGGCCCATTGGCTCGCCTCGGCGTGCGGATCCAGCATACGTGACCAGATTTCGGCCTGATGCCGGAAGATTTCGATGACTTCCACGGCGAGATCATTGTCGCCTCCGGTCATTGCTTTGAGGTGCTCGCGATCGAGTAAGGCAAAGGTCTCGGTCATGTCAGGCGTCTCCCACAGAATTTGACCGTGACACGAGGCTGCTGCCCAATCGTTAATGATTTTAGCTTTTCAGAGAATCTTTGATCGGGCTGAATTTATCGATTGTCGAAAAGGCAAACTTGAATTATTATTCATCTGTGCCGAGTTTTGACGTGGCACAATTCGTATTTGGCTCTGGGGAATTACGATGTTGGATTTCGTCGTGTTGGTTCGTAATCTGGTTTTGGCAGCTGCTTTGGCGTGGCTGGGACTGGAATTTGCGCCGGAGCAGGATGACAATTCCGAAGCAGCCCGTCAGGACTCTGTGGTTACGGCCCTGCTGGCCCGTTAACGCATTCGGCCTTCCAAACCTAGAAATGCACACATTCTGGTCTCGCGCCGGTCGAATTGTCGCGGTATACTCCGGCTATGACCGAGCCGTCTGCCGCTCGCCCGTCTGGCCGCGATCTGCTTGTCAGGCAAGAGGCGTCTGAAAACTTCGAGCTCGCCCGCAGTGGTGGCAGCTGGATGGTTGTGACCGGTTTTGTCGTTGCAATTTTCTGGATATTCGGCGCGGCTGCGATGGCAGTGGGCCTTTGGGGTGTTGATGGCCTGAAGGAATTACAACCATTGGTCTTGGTCGGCGGAGCCATGGCATTGGTCGTCCCGGCGCTGCTGATGATCATGGCGGGCTATATGGGGCGCACCAATCGTCGCTCTTCTGCCTCGAATGCGCTGGTGATGGAAGCCGCCGTTCGCCTGATGGCTCCGGCGCGTGAAGCTGGCACCGAGGGCATCACTTTTGCCGAACAGATGAAACAGGCCGCAGCTGAAGTGGATCGCGCCATGGCGCATGCGCTGTCAGCGATGAAGGCCATGGCGGGAGAGATCGGAGACGAGCGCCTGCGGTTGGAATCGGTGGCTTATGCCAGCGCGGACAATGCCCGCGACCTGACCGAACGGCTTGGCCAGGAAAGACAGGCTCTGGAAGGACTCGCCCGAGACCTGCGCACGCATATGCAATCTCTGAACGAAGCCATCCCGCGACAGGCCCAGATGATGGTGAGTGCCACGCGTGAAGCCAGCGAAGAGGTGTCCCGCGCCGATGAAGCGCTGGCGCGCCGTCTGGAAGCCATGCAGGTGGCGGGTCGCACATTGTCTGAGAAGCTGATCGAGCTGGATGCGCTCGCAGGTGATGCTGCCACGCGCACCGAAACGCTTACCTTTGCGGTCACACGCGTCGAGGAAAAGCTCGACCAGTCCCGCCGCACGGTAGACGCCGCTGTGCGGGCAGGGGAGATCGCTGCAGCTGCCGCAATGACAACCGGCGACGCCTTGAAAGATGCCGTATCTTCAGCCCTGGATGGTGCTCGCCGGGCGAACAACGAAATCAATACTTCTACGCGCGAGGCCGCCGAAAACGCGGCGCGCGCATTGGCCCGGCTGCGCGAAGCCGGCGAGGAAGCTGCCGCAGCGATCCGCTCGGCGGAGTATGCCGCCAAGGCCGACACGGTCCGGATGGACCACAAGACACGTGAAGCTGCGTCTCTGGCGTTGGCGAGGGATGATCTTGCGAAACCGGTCGTGCCTGAGCGCGCGCCTGAGCCGGAGCCGAAACCCAGCATCATTCCCGCTTCCGCACACCAGTCCGACGAGCTCCACGACGATGACGGTCTACATGATGACGAAGCGTTCGAGCCAATGCCTGTCCGCAATGGCAATGGGCATACGAATGGTTTCCATCTTGAGGACCGCAACGGCCACACGCCAGAAATGCCTGAGACCCCCGTCGCGCCAAAACCCAAGCCTGCGCCACGTGCCAGCATGGATGACGAACTGTTCGATGCGGCGGCCGACGCCTTGGCCAGCGCTGCGCTGACGGACAAGCCGGACACATCGGCGCAGGACGACACCTGGGATCTGAGCCGCGCCCTCGAAGAGAAGACACCTGAACCGGTGACGCAGCCCCTCCGCCGCCGCCATGATGACACACCCGCCGTTACCGAAAGCCCATTCGATGAAACGCCGCGCCGGCGCGCAACAGACTTGGTCCCTGACGAATCTGATATTCTGGAGCCCGAGCCAGTAGACGAGCCGATGCCGCTCGTACCTGTGCGGCCGTCCTCGCCGTCATCGGGTGCGGAAATGGGCTGGCGCGACATCATTTCGGATATGAGCCGCGAGGACAAACCCCTGCGCGACCGTGAAGATGTCGCCGACGAACTGATCGACCGGCTGCAGACGTCCGGTATCGTCCTGCCCGAGGCAATCCGCCCGAAAGCCAAACGCAAGATTGCCGAAGCCGCCCGGCGCGGCGACAAGGAGCGCAAGTCTGCAATCCTGTCCCAGGCGGGTCGCCAGGTGGAGCGCGTCACACAACGCCTGCGCAATGACCGCGACCTGATGGATCTGGCGCGGGACTTCCTCGATATGGAAGCTGACGACGCGTTGCACGCGCTGGAGCAAACGCAGAAGACTGGCCGCAATGCCAGCGCCCGGCTTGCCGCTTATCTGCTGCTTGATGCGGCACTCTGATCAGCCGCCAAGCAATACAATCCCAATCACACCCGAAGCCACGAGCAGGATACCTGCCAGTTCGCGCGCCGTGATGCGCTCGCGAAAGACCACATGTGATGCAATCAGGGTAAACAGGATTTCGACCTGACCGACAGCCTTTACGCTGGCAGCGTCCTTGAGCGTGAACGCCATGACCCATGCCATTGATCCGAGGAAGCCGATCAGGCCAACCCATCCGGCTTGTCGCCATGCCCCGAACAGCTTGGCGACCTGGCCGGGCTCGCGCAGTCCGAGCCAGCCGAGCAACATGACCGACTGGATTATCGTGACGAAGGCGAGCGTGGTTGTGGTGCTGAGCAGCAGGCCGACCTCGCCAAGCGACAAGGATGCGCCGCGAAGCGACACGGACGATACGGCGAAACAGGCTCCCGACAACAGCCCGATCCAGAGCGAACCGTCCGGCGTCCATTTGTGCCCGTCAGCTTTGGAAAGCGAGATCAGGATGATCCCCAAAATGCTGGCAATGATCGCCAGAAGGGCGGGCAAGGTGAGCGTATCGCCGAGCAGGATAATGCCGACGAGCGCAGCCTGAACAGGTTCGGTCTTGGTAAAGGCCGTGGCAGCCGCGAAATTGGCCCTGGAGAACAGATGGATCAGTAGTCCGGTCGCGAGCACCTGACTGATCCCGCCTATAATCGCATAAGCAAAGAAGGCAGCGGGCGGCGCGGGCAGGGGCGTGCCCCGCCCGATGATCAACACCGCCAGCAGGCCGACTGCCAGCGGCGCTGCATAGACGAAACGTGAGGCCGTCGCGCCCCATGTGCTCAGCGTCTGCTTCAGCTGTTTCTGAAGCGCTGAGCGACCATTCTGGCAGAATGCAGCCGCCAGCGTCATGGGAATCCAGAGATCCATGCAGCAATACTCTTTGAGAGGAGACGGGGCGTGCTAGGCGGCCTGCGACCGCTTCGCTTTGCGCGCTTCCAACTTGTTCACGGCGTGGAGGTAGGCTTTTGCACTCGCGACAAGCGTGTCCGGATCCGAGGAACGACCGGTCGACATGATGCCGTCGCTGTTGAGACGAACAGACACGGTCGCCTGGGCATCGGTGCCGCCAGTGACGGCGTGGACCTGATAAAGCTCCAGCTTGCCTTCATGCGGCACGATCTCGCGAATGGCGTTGAACACCGCATCCACTGGGCCATTACCGCGGGCGATGGCGAATTTCTCTTCGCCGTCCACAACGAGATCAATCTCGGCCGTTTGAGGGGCGTCTGTTCCTGCAACCACACGCAACCGCTTGAACGCGATCCGTTCGCCTTCTGCAGCCAACTGGTCATCGACCAGTGCGATAATGTCATCATCGAAGACGTGCTTCTTGCGGTCGGCAAGGGCCTTGAAGCGCTTGAACGCATCATTCAAGGGATCGCCTTCCATCGTGTATCCGAGCGCTTCCAGCTTGTCGCGGAAGGCGTGACGACCGGAATGCTTGCCCATGACCAGTGATGTCTTGGCAACGCCGACATCTTCGGGCCGCATGATTTCATAGGTCTCGGCATTCTTCAGCATGCCATCCTGATGGATGCCGCTTTCATGCGCGAAGGCGTTCTTGCCCACGATCGCCTTGTTGTACTGGACCGGGAAGCCGGTGATGCGGCTGACCATGGCAGAGGCACGGGAGAGATAGGCGGGTTTGATGTCGGTCTCGAAGGGCAGCGTATCGCTGCGCACTTTCATGGCCATGACAATCTCTTCCAGCGCGGCATTGCCGGCACGTTCGCCGAGACCGTTGATGGCGCATTCCACCTGACGCGCGCCATTGGCGACGGCATTGATGGAGTTCGCGACAGCCAAGCCAAGGTCATTGTGGCAGTGGGCCGACCAGATGACCTTGTCAGAGTTCGGGATTGTCTCGATCACACGGCGGAACAGGGCGCCATACTCATCCGGATGTGAGTATCCGACCGTGTCAGGCAGGTTGATTGTGGTTGCACCGCTGGCAATGGCCACGTCGATACATTTGCACAGGAAGTCGAAATCGGTGCGCGTGGCGTCTTCGGCGCTCCATTCAACATCGTCAGTATGGTTGCGGGCCTGGGCGACCGAGCGGCCTACCGCTTCGAGCACGGCATTCGGCCCCATTTTCAGCTTGTGCTTCATATGGACCGGGCTGGTCGAGATGAAGGTGTGAATGCGTGGGCGGGCCGATTTCTTCACGGCTTCGGCGCAGCGCTCGATATCGTTCGGCGTCGAACGGGCGAGGCCGCAGATGATGGCTGACTTCGACTGTTCGGCAATGGCGCTGACGGCGGCGAAGTCGCCTTCGGAGGCGGCAGGAAAACCGGCTTCGATCACATCGACACCCATGGTTTCCATCAACTCGGCGAGTTCGAGCTTTTCATTATGGGTCATGGACGCGCCGGGTGATTGCTCACCGTCGCGCAGGGTCGTGTCGAAGATACGGATATGAGGATTGGATGACGTGGACATTTTGGAGCTACCGGGTCTGGGAATGGGAAATAAGGCTGGTGATCACCCCTGACCGCGCGGCTGCCCTGGCTGACCTAGGCAGACATCACCGGCCAGGGGCCGGTAAGCAGTAGCTGAAGAGGCATTTTATTCCACATGGGGTGTTACATCGGCCTATGGGGCGGCGGTGTCAACCTCGTTTTGCGGGATCAGGGCAACAGATTGCCCGGTTTTGCGCATCCGGGCACGGGCATAGGCGGCGATGGCAATATAAACGCCGACGGCGGCAGCGGCCGCTGCAATAGCAACCAGTGGATTCCCCGTGAAGGCAGCAAGCAGGCTTTGACCGGCGAAGGCGATCAGGGCGATCTTGGGAATGATCCCCACCCCCATGCCGGCCCAGTAATGGAGAAATTTCGCATGACTCACGCCGAAAGCCATATTGACCAGCAGGGCAGGGCCCGCAGGCACATTGCGTACGATCGCGCTCGTCATCATGGCATTGCGACCAACGAACGTGGATAGCTTGTTGGCGGTTTCACCCGCATACCGGCGAAACGCTTTTTCGCCTGCAAGGCGCCCGGCATAGAAGGTGGCGGCGCCTGCCACCATGTTGGCGATCCAACCAAACATCGCGCCGAGCCAGGGGCCAAACATGGCAATCGCGATGGCCAGCAATGCAAATTGGGGAATGCCGAGAAAGGCGCCGACCACAAATAGCAGGATCAAAGCTGGCAGGGCCCACGGGCTGGAGGCGATATCCTGCATGAGGGCCTGCAAGGTGGCGATGTCCAGCAGATTGGTCGTCTTGCCGATTGCGAACAGCAAGATGATTACAGCCAGCGCGATACCTCCAATGATGGCGCCGCGACGGGCATTGGCATCCAGGACTTTCTTGGGGGCGGGCCGAGTATCCATGACAGGGGGCTTTCAAGCTCGAGCCGATTTACGTCAATCCGCCGCCTGCCGCAAAGTTAATTTCAGCAGTGGTTGATCCCGTTGGTCCCCCCGGATACGTACTCCGCCGAACTCTAGTGTCGCTTAAAAGGATTCCGCGCATGACAGACCTCTCCCCTCGCCATGACTGGACCCGAGATGATATCGCGAAACTCTACGCCTTGCCGTTGGACACGCTGATGGCGCACGCATTGACGGTGAAGCAGGCCAACTGGCCGGATGGGAAAGTTCAGAAGTCTCAACTGCTATCGATCAAGACGGGCGGCTGTGCTGAGGATTGCGGCTATTGCAGCCAGTCAGCCCATTTCGATACCGGGCTCGATGCCTCGAAACTGATGCCGCTCGATGAGGTGGTCACCGCCGCGCGCAGAGCCAAGGAAAATGGCGCGGACCGGTTCTGCATGGGAGCGGCCTGGCGCAGCCTGAAGGATCGCGATGTCCCCAAAGTTGCCGCCATGATCGAAGCCGTGAAGGCCGAAGGGCTGGAAACCTGCGTCACGCTGGGCATGCTGGATGACGGCCAAGCCGAAGCGCTGAAATCGGCCGGGCTCGATTACTACAATCACAACCTGGACACTTCACCGGAATATTACGGCAAGGTCGTCTCCACTCGCACCTATGATGATCGGCTTGAAACGCTGGGGCGTGCGCGAACGGCTGGCCTGAAGCTCTGTTGTGGTGGCATTCTGGGAATGGGTGAAAGCCGAGAGGACCGGATTGGCCTGATCCATGAATTATCCAAACTGACGCCGCACCCGGAAAGCGTTCCGGTGAACATGCTGGTGCCGATTGAAGGCACGCCGCTCGGCCACAGTCCGGCCATTTCGGTCATCGAGATGGCGCGGGCCATTGCCGTCTGCCGGGTCGTGTTTCCACAAAGCTGGGTACGTCTGTCCGCGGGCCGCGAAGGCATGACGGAAGAGGGGCAGGCACTCTGCCTGCTGGCGGGTGCGAACTCGATTTTTGTCGGCGACCGCCTTCTGACAACCGACAATCCGGAAATCGACGAGGATGATGCGCTGATGGGTCAGATGGGCCTGGAGGCCGCCGGCCGGGCAGAAATGGAAGCCCCGGCGCGGCGGACCACGCTGATCGGCGGCTGATCCCTATCGGGTCTGCCCACCGTCCACAGGCACGATGGCACCGGTGATGAAGCTGGCCACCGGGCTGAGCAGGAAGGCTGCCGCTGAGCCGATCTCTTCAGGCTTGCCGAAGCGCTGGAGCGGGACTTCGCGCTTGATCCAGCGGGTCCAGGCGTCTCCACGCTCACCATTGATGCGTTCTTCCCATTCTCCATCCGGGAAGATGATGTTTCCAGGAGCGATGGCGTTGATGCGCACATTGTTGCGGCCGGATACCCGGGCGAGTTCCTTGGTCAGATGGTTCATCGCGGCTTTTGACGTGCCATAGGTCAGCGGCGTGCCGAGGCCGGTGAGGCCTGCAATCGAAGAGATCATCAGGATGGCGCCTTCGCCACGCGGGTCCATGCGTCGCAAGGCCGACCGGGCTAGGAAGAAGGCGGAATCGAGGTTTTGCGAAATGCCGGCATCCCAGGTGGCGTCGTCGACTTCAAATCCGGGCGGACAAGGGTGCAGGCCGACATTGGCGACCGCGCCCCAAAGCTCGCCGAGTTCGTTCTCGATCGTGTCTATCATCGTCTCGACCGTGCGGGAATCGCGCAAGTCTCCGGCGCGGGCCCAGACATTTTCCTCGCCATACTGGGCGGCGAGCCGCGCACGTTCCTGTTCCAGCTTCTCTTCCCCACGAGCGGCGAGGGCGACTTTCGCGCCTTCTGCGAGGCAGGCCTCTACGATGCCAAGGCCAATGCCCCGGCTGGCGCCTGCAACGAAGATGGTTTTTCCCTTTAGGCCCAGATCCATGTGCGTTTCTCCCTTTTGGTTATGCCCAGCAGACTAGACGCCGCGTCGACAAAAGAAATCCCCGCCCTCAGGGAAGGCGGGGAAGGATGAGGTGCATATCTCAGGATCAGGCCGCCTTGCGATAGCGTTCATTGACGCTTTCATCGAGACGTGGGGACCGGCCGGTAGCGATTTTGACAAGGCGTTCCAGGGCCGGGAAGAACCGGGCGCGTTCCAGGACCGGATTGGTGTAGTTGGTAATGACGCAATAATGGGTGTCCTTGCCCATGCGGTGATGGGCGGCGTGATGCTGGAAGGACTGGGCGAAGCCGGTTTTCTGCAGGGCGTTGATCAAACGGCCATTCTCCTTCGGGCTGCGATGGGCAGCGCGATGGAACTCATTGGCGAAGACGCCGAACAGGACAGCCGAACCGGTGAACAGGTTCAGCGTGCCCGTGGCCCAGAAGCCGGCGAGGAACAAGGCGCCAAGCACGAAGACTTCCTTGTTGCGCGACAGGAATGAGCCAGCCAGAAATGCACGCGGTTTGAAATGGTGTTCCTGATTGGCGCGGATCGTATGGCCCAGCACAGGCCATTTCGGATTTCCGTACCGGTCTTCAAACCAGTGGATGAGGCCTGAAATGAAATCGGCCAGAAACAAGCCTCCGAAAACGGACGCGGCGGTTTTAAGGGCAGTCGCGACAATCGTGACCGGCATGGGGTCATCTCCTTCTTGCTGTCGAACACTCTTGTGAGGTTAGTATGTGATCATTTGCTCGCAAAAGAGGGCGAAATTGTGGCAAGTGAGAGATCAATCACTCGATTCCTGTCCGGGTCTGAGAGCAGCAGGAGAGGGATCTATTCGTCGCGCAGGGGTTTGCGCGTGATCACATAGACAGCACCGACGGCGATGAGGCCGAGGCCTGAGCCCAGTACCCACGGCTTATGATAAGCAAACGCGGTGACAATCAATGCGGCCAGGCCCATACCGCAAACAGCGGCGATTTTCGCTTCACGCGCCATGGCGCCCGTTTCGAGGAAGGTCTTGATTGCCGGGCCGACGCCCGGCTGACGATAGATCCAATCCGCCCAGCTGGGATTGGATTTGGCAAAGGCCAAAGCGGCGACAATCCAGAAAATGGTCGTGGGCCACACCGGTAAGGCAAGGCCTATCGCGCCGAGCGCGAATGCCACAACTCCGACTGCTCGCCAGATCCACATGAGAAACCCATTCCGCGCTGTGGGGTGGCTGGCAACCCCCAAAGCAGGCCACCTCAGCTGAATGCGGCTGAAATTTGCAAGAATTTCTTTGATTTGACCCATTCACGCCCTGTTCGCGCCGTGGCGAAGATGTGTAAGAGTTGTAAGAAAGCTCAAAGGAGAGGGTTTCCATGTCGCACTTCATATCGGGCACGCGGGGAATTGGTCGGACACTGGTCACAGCCATGATGATCGCCGTGCTCGCGGCGTGTGGAGGCAACAAGGAAGACCGACAATCTGATACTGCCAGTGATGAAGGCACGATTGTCACGCGCTCCGCCGCTGACAATGTGGCTGCTCGCCAGCGCGAACGCCGTCGTCAGGCTGCGATTGACGAGGTTGAGCAGGATTTCTCCTATTTCCGCTACCGTATCGATACCGCCACCGAACAGCCGCTGGCGTGTTTCGTCTTTTCTGCGCCGCTTGATCCGGAAGCGGATTACTCGCCGTATCTCGAATTCCGTCCCGCTTTCCGACCTGCGCTCAGTGTTGAGGGACGCGAGCTGTGTGTTGGCGGTCTGACTTTTGGGTCGGAACGGTCTGCAACACTGCTTTCCGGCCTGCCTTCGGCTGATGGCCGCACATTGAAGAATGAGGAAGTTGTTCCGATCGATTTCGCCGACCGGCCACCTTATGTCGGCTTCAAGGGAGCAGGCGTGATCCTGCCGCGCGAAGATGCAGATGGCCTTCCGATTGAAACGGTGAATGTCGACGAAGTTGAAGTAACCGTGTCGCGCGTCAATGATCGCGCGCTGGCCTTCAAGTCCATTACTGAAGGCCAAACCAATGCCCAAGGCCGCTATGCCTATACATGGGGTGAAGACAATCCTGAGGATGTTCAGGAAATTCTCTTCAAGGGACGGATGGACGTGGCCAGCGAGCAGAATGCGCCCGTAGTGTCGGTCTTCCCCTTGCAGGACGTCGTCGGCCCGCTGGAGCCGGGCGCGTATTATGTTTCGGTCAAGGACGCCGCAGACCTGGATAGCGCCGAGCAGCCGCCAGCCTCTTCCAACCGGTGGATCATGATGACCGATCTGGCCATCACCGCCTATGAAGGTGGCAATGGACTCGATGTCACGCTGCGCTCACTGCAGGACGGTCGCCCAGTGCCCGATACAACCGTGCAGCTGGTCGCGCGCAACAATGACATTCTTGCCGAAGGCCGCACAAATGAAATTGGCCGGGTGGCCTTTGATGCGCCGATCACGAATGGCCAGGGCAATATGGAGCCCAAATTGATCATGGCCTACAGCGCCAAGGGCGAACTCGCTGTGCTGGACCTGACCCGCGCGCCGGTGGACCTCTCAGAATATGCTGTAGGTGGCCGCCGGGTCTCCGGGGACATCGATGCCTTCATGTATACAGAGCGTGGCATCTACCGCCCCGGCGAAACGGTACAATTGACCGCGCTGCTGCGTGATCATACCGGCAAGGCTATTGAAGACCGTGCCGGCAATATCGTCATCTATCGTCCGAATGGGCTGGTGGCCGGGAAGATACGGTTCGATGATCCTGAAGCGTCTGCAGTTGTTGAGGGCTATGAACTTACCAAGGGTGCATCTCGTGGCCAGTGGCGTGCGACGGTGGAAGTGGACGGTGTGTCGGGCGCATCCGGATCAGTCAACTTCGCAGTCGAGGATTTTGTGCCACAGCGCATTGCCGTTGACCTCGACACTGACAAGGACGCGCCCGTCTTGTTGGGTGAGAGCCGCAGTGTCGAAGTTGCCTCGCGTTTCCTTTATGGCGCACCAGGCGCGGGTCTGACGGTGAAATCCGAAGCCCGCATTGAAGCGGCGCCGACCCCATTCCCGCAATACAAGGGATTCAAGTTCGGCAGGCATGATGAGAGTTTTCGTGAACGCATCCTTGAAATGGATGATACGACTACGGACGGAGCCGGGATCGCGACGGTCACGCTCGCGCCGGGAAATGCCGGCAGTAATGCTGGGCGGCCACTGCGCATCAATGCTGTGGTTAGCGTACTTGAACCCGGCGGACGCGCGGTCACAGAAAGCGTGCGCATCCCGTATCGTCCGGAACGCCTTTATGTCGGTCTGAAACCCGGTTTCGAATATTCGGTCGAAGAAGGCCAGGATGCGGCCTACGAAGTCGTGGCCATGAACGAGAAGGGCCAGGCGATCGCGCAGCGGCTCAACTGGAAACTGCTTGCCATCGACTATCATTACGACTGGTACCGGGACGGTGACCAATGGCGTTGGCGCCGGTCTCGCACGGTGACCAAGGTCAATGAAGGCATCGTGACGACGCCGGAAGGCGGCAGCACCGAGATTCGCGTTTCCGGTCTGGATTGGGGCAGCCATGAACTGGTTGTCGAAGGCAGCGACGCGAATGCGTCCGCCGCGTCCAGTGACGATTTCTATGTCGGCTGGGGCGGAGGTGTCTCAGAGGATGGTGCCGAAGCGCCAGACCGTGTCCGCATCATCGGACCTGAGAAAGCCCCCTCTGCAGGTCAGAGCGCCGATATCACCATTGTGCCGCCTTATGAGGGCCAGGCGCAGATCGTTGTGGCTACCGATCGCATTCTGTCGGTACAGAATTTGTCCGTTAGTGCACAGGGCACCAATGTGACCCTGCCGGTAACCGATGAATGGGGAGAGGGCGCCTATGTGATGGTCTCGGTCTATACCGAGCGCGATCCGATTCTGCGGGCAAAGCCGCGCCGTGCGGTTGGTGTGACACATGTGCCCGTCGATATGGGTTCGCGGACGTTCGAGTTGACGCTCAATGCGCCCGATATTGCCCGACCTGTTGGGGAGCAGGTGATTGAGGTCGAGTTTGATGGCGGCCCACGTGAGCCGGTCTTCCTGACACTGGCCGCTGTCGATGAAGGCATCTTGCGCCTCACCAAATTCGAGAGCCCTGACCCTGTCAGCTACTATTATGGCAAGAAGGCGCTCGGTGTTGAAATGTACGACGATTACGGTCGGTTGCTTGACCCGAATATGGGTTTGCCAGCCGAAGTCCGCTCAGGGGGAGACCAACTTGGCGGTGAAGGGCTGTCGGTCGTCCCGGTGAAATCGGTCGCGCTCTTCTCTGGCTTGGTTGATGTCGGCCGGTCGGGTAAGGCAAAAGTTCGCCTTGAACTGCCGGAATTCAATGGTGAGCTGCGCTTGATGGCCGTGGCCTGGTCGCGATCTGGTCTGGGGTCAGCGGAGTCCAGCATGATCGTGCGCGAGAAAGCACCGTCGGATCTGATCATGCCGCGCTTCATGGCGCCTGGCGATGAAGCTCAAATTACTGCCAGTATCGACAATGTCGAAGTCGGGCCTGGAGCGTTCACAGCCGAGATTTCAGCGGACGGCCCGATTGATGTTGCGGATGGCAAGCTGACGCGTTCGCTTGCAACGGGTGCGCGCGCGGATGTGCCAGTTCGGATTGGTGCGGATTCAGAAGGTATCGCAACGGTCAGGTTGGCGGTGACGGGGCCAAATGATTTCGAAACGGACCGGACTTACCAGATACAGACCCGTTCGCCCTATTTGCCGGTAACAAAGATCAGTCGGCAATTGATGGAACCGGGCGAAAGCTATTCTGTTGACGCTGATCTGCTGGAGGGCCTTGTGCCGGGGTCTGCTGCGATCAGTGTCGGCTATTCGACGCTGCCAATGGATCCGGCGACGCTCTATGCTTCGCTCGACCGCTACCCTTATGGATGCACCGAGCAAACCACTAGCCGGGCCTTGCCATTGCTCTACTCCGAACAGCTGATTGCAATGGGGGCTCCAGAACGTCGCGATGATCCGAAGATGCGGATTCAGACTGCGGTGAACACGCTGCTCAACCGTCAGGGATCTGACGGAGCGTTCGGCCTGTGGCGGGAAGGGGATGGCTACGCATCCCCTTGGCTTGGTGCCTATGTGACGGACTTTGTCTATCGCGCGAAACAGGCTGGCTTCTCTGTGCCGGACGAATCCTTGGAGCGGGCCTATGGCGCTCTGCGGCAGGTTTCGACTGGCGATGCATGGCGCGTTTATGGGTACGACACGGATGTCTATGAAAGCCGCTATTCCAACGACACGGCAGAGAAGCTGATGCAGCGCTCGTCGGCCTATGCACTTTACGTGCTCGCCAAGGCGGGCAAGGCCGACATTTCTCGCCTGCGCTACCTGCATGACCGCGAGCTCGATTCCATCGATAGCCCGTTGGCACGCGCCCATATCGGCGCAGGCCTTGCCATGCTGGGTGATCGGGCGCGGGCTGCCTCGGCCTTCAACGCAGCGGAAGACGCGCTCGGTTACGAGAATACCGGCGATTACTACCAGACCCCGCTGCGCGATGAGGCGGCCATCCTGGCCCTCGCATCCGAAGCGGACATGCTGGATGTGGTAGAGCGTCTTGCCGCCAAGCTGGGCGAGGATGCGCCAGACCCGACCGGATTGACCACGCAGGAAAAGGCTTTCGCGCTACTGGCTGTGGACTCCCTGAACAAGGGGGCTGAAGGCTTCCGGCTCACCGTCGAAGGGCTTGGCCGTGGTAATAATAATGACCGGCAATATGCCCTGACCGAAGCGCAGGCCACGGAAGGTGTGACGTTCACGCTGGAAGGCAAGGCGCCGATGTTCCGGACAGTTATGGTCAGCGGTTCGCCAGAAACGGCGCCGCCCGCTGCGACATCCAAGATGGGCGTCGACAAGACATTCTTTACACTGACCGGTGGTCGTGTGAATCTGTCCCGGGTCAGCCAGGGGGACCAGCTGATCGTGCGCTTGACGGTGTCGCCACATGAGCGCCGCCTGAACCCTGTGATCGTGGCGGACCTGCTGCCCGCCGGCTTCGAGATTGAATCGGTGCTGCGCCCTGCAGATGGCAGGCGTGAATATGGCGGATCGGGCGCGTTTGCCTATCTCGGCCAGATTGCGAATGCACAGACTGCCGAGGCACAGGATGATCGGTTTGTGGCCGCCGTCGATGTCTATGCGCAGCCGGTCACGCTTGCCTATGTCGTCAGAGCGGTAACGCCGGGCGATTTCGCAATGCCGGGTGTGGTGGCCGAGGATATGTATCGTCCGGAAGTGTTCGCCCGGTCCAAGCCTGGCCGCGTCACGATCAGCGCAGCGCCCGGAACGATGGGAGGCGGTCAGTAAGCCATGCTGACGCCTCGGCGTATCGTCATCGGGATAGCCGCAGTGTTTGCTGCGGTTGTCCTGATGGACTGGGTGCTGCCGCCGCCAATTGACCGCGCGGGAGAAATCTCCGCGCTGGTAACCGACCGGGAGGGCAAGCCCCTGAGGGCCTTTCCGACCGAAGACGGACGGTGGCGGTTCCGCGGAGATCTCGACAAGATCGATCCAGAGTTCATCGAGGCGCTGCTTCGGGTCGAAGACAAACGTTTCTATAGCCATCGCGGGACAGATTGGACGGGGCTGGGCCGGGCTGTGGCAGACTCGGCGCGGGCCGGGCGGATCGTATCTGGGGGCTCCACGATCACGATGCAGACTGCGCGCCTGCTGGAACCTCGGGACCGCAATGTCGGGTCCAAGCTGATCGAGATCGCGCGCGCCTGGCAGATCGAACGTCGCTTGTCGAAAGATGAGATCCTCGAACTCTACCTTACGCTGACGCCCTATGGCGGCAACCTTGAAGGCGTGCGGGCAGCGAGCTGGAGTTATTTCGGGCACGAGGCTGACCGCTTGTCCGCTGACGAGATCGCACTGCTGATCGCCCTGCCGCAATCGCCCGAAGTGCGCCGCCCGGATCGTCGGCCACACCAGGCGCAAAAGGCGCGCGATTGGGTCGCAACCAAGCTCGGTTGGTATGGTGTTTTCAGCGAGGCTGATGTGGAGGAAGTAGCCACATCGCCGGTCCCGACGCGGCGGCGTGATTTTCCGATGCGTGCCTGGCACGGCACAGAGAAAGCGCTGGCGAGCGGGCCGCGCGAGGATGTGCGCGCCACGCTGGATGCGGGTCTTCAGGCTGAACTCGAATCCATGGCCTTGCGCAAGGCTGAGGCGGAAGGCCCTGACGTTCAGGTCTCGGCGATTGTGGTTCACATTCCGACACGTGGTGTGCGCGCTCTGGTCGGATCTGCCTCGCGCGACCGGGCAGGGGGCTGGCTCGACCTGACCGCGCAAGCCCGCTCGCCGGGCTCCACCTTGAAACCGTTCATTTACGCCATGGCGTTCGATGACGGGCAGGCCGCACCGGATACGCGCATTTCCGATCTGCCCAAACGGTTTGCGTCCTATCAGCCGGAAAATTTCGACCGGATGTTTCGCGGTGATGTGCGGGTTTCGGATGCTTTGCAGCATTCGCTCAATGTGCCGGCGGTGCTTATGCTGGATCGGGTCGGGCCAGAGCGGTTTGCGGCGCAGTTGGCGCTGGCGGGCGCGCGACCACGCATTGGCGGCGGCGCAAATCACGACGCTGGCCTTGCCCTCGCGCTGGGCGGTGCAGGCCTGACAGCGCGCGAATTGGCTGTCCTCTATGCTGCTCTGGGCGATGAGGGTGTGGCCAAGCCTCTGGTCTGGCGCGCCAGTCAAGAAGCTGCAAGTTATGAACGGATGGGACGGCGGCTGGTCAGCGCCGAGAGTGCGTCAGATATCGTCCGTATCCTGCAAAATGGTCCCATGCCGGAAGGCCGTATGCCAGGGCGCCTGACTGCAGGCGCGCCACAAGTTGCTTTCAAGACCGGCACATCGTACGGCTTCCGCGACAGCTGGGCAGCCGCAGTTTCTGGCGAACATGCCATTGTCGTCTGGGTTGGCAGGGCCGATGGCGCGCCGCGGCCTGGCAAGACCGGCCGGGTGACCGCATTGCCCTTCCTGTTCGAGATTGCTGATCGAACTGCCCATCATTTACGAGATGAAGGCGAAGCTCGCACACGCCTGACCACGCAGCGCAAAATCGAAACACGCGGCGCGCTACATGACTTTTCGCCTGAAGCGCCGCCCGAAATCCTGTTTCCACCCGCGAGCGCGGAATTGTGGGCCGGCAGTGTTGATGGCAAGTCGGCCCGGCCCTTTGTATTGGCTGGACGCGGGGAGGGGCGCGTTTCTTGGTATATCGACGGAAAGCCCAGCCAGATCGATGATGCCGGTACGCCAGTCTGGCAGCCGACGCAGGCGGGATTTTACACGATTACGGCCGTCGATCAGAGCGGGCGGTCCAGCCGGGTCAGGGTCCGTGTGCTGATGGGGCCGTCCTGACATACTTCCTGCCATGCCAATCAGCCTCATTGCTGACGCAGTTTGGCAACACGCAGGCAACACATTTATGTTAGGACTGACTTTCTGGCCTTCACGGCGGACGGGAGACCGCCATATGACGGACAGAACGCAGCGTGTGTTTGCTGCGACTGTATAGAGTATCGGGAACTGCCATGCGTATGCCATCCGCCCCCACCTTCACCATCGCCGCTGGCTTGGCCGCCATGGCGCTTGCGTTCTTCTCGAATGCGGGCGCGCAGGACCAACCCCTGGCAGAAACGGCCCCCAAGCGGCTGTCTTCGGCCATTTTTGCGGGCGGGTGTTTCTGGTGCGTTGAGTCTGATTTCGACAAGGTTGATGGCGTGATCGACACCGTGTCCGGCTATACGGGCGGTGAAATCGCCAATCCGACTTACAAGCAGGTCTCCAAGGAGAACACCGGCCATTACGAGGCCGTAAAGGTTACCTACGACCCGGATCTGGTCAGCTATGACACATTGGTCGAGTATTTTTTCCGGCACGTGGATCCCACAGATCCCTATGGTCAGTTCTGCGACAAGGGCGACAGTTATCGTACCGCGATCTTCGTCAACACTGATGACGAGCGCGCGGTGGCTGAAGCCGAGATTGCCGAGATCGAGACGTCAGGCGTGCTGAAGGACCCCATCGTGACGCGGGTGATTCAGGCCGAAACATTCTGGCCGGCCGAAGATTATCATCAGAATTATTACAAGAAGAACCCGCTCAAGTATCGCTACTATCGCGCTTCATGTGGCCGGGATGGCCGGGTCGAAGATCTTTGGGGCGAGTCAGTCGGTCATTGATCGGTTGGTGATGGGCAGGGCTCAGGCTTGAATTCCGTCTGTCCATCAAAACGTTCCTCCCATTCGGGTGTCCGGTCCTGACGGTCATATCCGTTACCCAGATAAAGTTGGAATTCCCGCAAGATCGGGCATCCATTGCTACGCGTTCCAAGCGGAATTGAAATTTCGCCCACATGGTCAAAGGACTGGAAATCGCTTCGCAGTTTCGGGCGCATGCCGGGATGTAGCGACGCGATGAGTACGCGATTGGCCAAACCGCCCTCAAGTGGCTGGGCCTCTGAAAAACTCTTCGGTCCGGCATAGCGGCGCCATGAAATCATCGGCGTGGTGCGCTCGCGTGCGTAATAGTCCAGGCCGTGCCAGGCTTCTCGCTCATCCACGAGCACTGAGGTTGCGCCAAGTGCATCGGCGCGCGCAAACAATTGCTCAGCGGCGCTATCCCAGCCACGAGTGCGTTTGAGGGCGTTGTCGAAACCAAGCGAGGTCGACAGGGAGGCGGGCAGTAGCGCGAGGGTCAGCAGGGCCAGCATCAGAGCAGCGTGCAGAGACAAACTGGTCCAGAGCAGGCCGGACGGGGAATGCCGCACAAAATGGCCGTAACCCAGAATGGCTGCTGCGACTATGGCACCAATCAACAGGCGCGTGGCGAATGACACATCCGGCGCGAGCAGAAAAGCGACGAAGCTGACCGCTGCAATGATGTACCAAAGTTTGCGATTTGGCTTTGCGCGGGCGAGCCATGAGGCCACCAGCACGCTCGCGGCCGGATAGGCAGTTGCAGCCCAATTGGCATTGGCGCGCGACAGGACCGCTTGTGCCATGATGATCAGCAAAACCGGCAGGATAAAGCAGAGCAGCCAGCGGTCCCGGCCCATGATGCCGTCATCCTCGCTACGCATCACAAAGATGCCGAAGACGAGCGCCAGGAAACTGATTGGCCCGAACACGCCAAGCTGATCGACCAGGAAGGTGAGGGCGTTCTCAGGATTGATAAGGTCGCCGCCAAGATTGGCATTGTCGACCGTGTGGCTCACCGTCTTGAAATCATTCGCGGCATTCCAGGCAAGATGTGGCGCAAAGATCGCTGCTGCCACGGCCAAGGCTGCGAGGCCTTTCCAACTCAGCAGGGCACGGCGACTCTGTGCGTCAATCAACAGGACCAGCACGACGCCGATCGCGAAATATAGCATTGCGTATTTCGACAGGAAGCCGAGTCCGACCGCGACGCCGAGACCCAGCGCGCTGACCCATGCGCCTTGCCCACTGCGCAGGCGCCACAGAGCCCAAAGGGCGGCGCACCAGAAGGGGATGAGTACGCCATCTGTGGAGATCACGACAGAAGACAGTATGACAGCCGGCATCAGTGCATAGCCAAGGCTGGCAAACATGCCGACACGTGCACCATACATGTCTCGCGCAAGGAAATAGATGAAGGTGGCACCGGCCGTGTGCAGGAAGGCCGCGGGAAGCCGTACGGCCCATTCTGCATCACCCAATACAGCTGTCACAGCATGGATGACCCACGCAATCATGGGAGGCTTGGAATAATAGCCCCATTCCAGCGTATCGCCCCATCGCCAGTACTGCGCTTCATCTGCATATAGGTTCAGAGGCGAAATGCCTGTGAATACAACCCTCAGTACAAGCAGCATTGCCAGCGCGGTGAGTGTGATGGTCTGCCAGCGGCCAGGCGATTCGGATTCCTCGACGGTCATGGGGTGCTATTCCTTCTCAACTTGAGACTTATGCCGCCCCACCGAGGCAGAATATACCCTGAACCGCACGCAATCTGCGCATGTCCGCCTCCAAACCGTGTCTTTTTTGCATCGCAACATATCGATCCACCGTGATCGCAGCCTTATGTGCTGAACCTTCAAGATCTTGTCACTAATCTGTCATCCGGTGTCGTTATCCGACCCGCAGTACCGGCGACCCGCAAGGGGCGGTTGTCGGCGCATCACCGACTAGGGGAATAGTCATGACAAATTGGACCACTTTCGGGCGTGGGGCAGCAGTATCTGCCATTGCGCTGAGCATGGCCGGCGTCGCTATGGCGCAGGTTACAACTTCAGCCGTCCGCGGCGCAGTGACCGATGATGACGGCCAGGCCGTATCCGGTGCGCTGGTTACCATCACCGATCCTTCCACAGGGCTGACACGGACTGCGACGACCAACCAGACCGGTCTGTACAGCATCCGCAACCTGCCTGTTTCCAGCGGCTATGTCGTTACGGTGACTTCGTCAGAGTTCCAGGGCCAGTTCATCGAAGATGTGGGCCTGAACCTCGGCGATGCGACCCAGGTCGACTTCACGCTCACCAATGATGGTGAAGCGCGTCAGGAAACGATCGTTGTTACGGCTTCCGTCTCCGATCTCGCACCGACTGCTGCTGGTCCTTCGGCGACCTTCGGCCTGGAGACGCTGCAGAGGGCCCCGGCCATCAACCGCAACATCACGGATGTCCTGCGCCTCGACCCACGCATCTATGTTGACGAATCCCGTGGTGATATCAACGCAGTCCAGTGTGGCGGTAAGAACTCCCGCTTCAACTCGCTGACCGTTGACGGCATTCGCATGAATGACAATTTCGGCCTGAATTCGAATGGTTACCCAACCGAGCGCATCCCATTTTCTTATGATGCCATTGAGCAGGTTGCGGTCGAACTGGCTCCCTTCGATGTGCAGTATGGTGGCTTCTCCGCCTGTAACATCAACGCGGTCACGAAATCCGGTACGAATGAATTCCACGGCTACCTCTTCGGCGACTACACAAATGACGGCCTGCGCGCCGACAGCCTCGAAGGCGACGACATCACGACGGGTGAGTACGACGAAACCCGCTACGGCTTCGGCGTCGGTGGTCCGATCATCAAGGACAAGCTGTTCTTCTTCGCGGCCTACGAGAAACTTGACGGCGTGAACCTGTTTGACCGCGGCGCGATCGGCTCCGGCGCTGTCAACGAAGTGAACATCACTCAGGCCGAAGTCGATGAGATCCGCAACATCGCCATGGAACTCTATGGCTATGATCCGGGCACGATCCCGAGCAGCGCTGATAACTCCGACGAGAAGATCCTGGTCAAGCTCGACTGGAACATCAGCAACGATCACCGCGCATCCTTCACCTATAACTGGAATGATGGTTTCAACATCGCCCAGTCGGACGGTGACTCCGATGAGCTGGAATTCTCCAACCACCTCTATGAGCGTGGCGCGGAACTGACGTCCTATGCCGGTTCGCTTTATTCTGACTGGACGGACAATTTCTCCACTGAAGTCCGTCTTGCCTATTCCGAACTGGACAATCGTCAGATTTCTGTCGGCGGTACCGATTTCGGTGAGATCACGATCGAGACCGACGATGTTGATGTCTACCTCGGTGGCGACGACTCCCGCCAAGCAAACAAGCTGTACTACGAGACCCTCAGCCTCGCGCTGAAAGGTTACTACACGACGGGCAACCACAATTTCAGCTTCGGCTATGAGCGTGAAGCCCTCGACGTGTTCAACATGTTCGTCCAGCACGTCGAAACCGAAATCGACTTCGATGGCAATCCGTCCTCTGGCGGAGCATTCGACGATGCGATTGAGAACTTCCGTCTCGGCATCGCCGACAACGTGAACTACAACAACTCCCCAACAGGCGATCCGAACAATGCGGCTGCTGACTGGGGATATGAGATCAACACGCTGTACGCCCAGGACGAAATTGACTTCGGCAACGGGATCGTGGTGATCGGTGGCCTGCGCTACGACTGGTACACAACCGACGACGCACCTGAAACCAATGCAGACTTCCTGGCTGACTATGGCTTCACAAATGGTGAGACGCTGGATGGTGAAGGTCTGCTTCAGCCACGTCTCGGCTTCGAGTGGGACTTCTCCGACAATCTCGACCTGCGTGGTGGTGTCGGCCTCTACTCCGGTGGCAACCCGAACGTGTGGCTGTCCAACACCTACTCAGCAAACAACGTGCTGCAGTTCGGTTCGGACGGTGGTGCATTCGGTCTTGAAAATGGCGTGACATCGCTCTTCGACATTGACTACGGTCTTTGTGAAGACGGCGTGCCGACGGGACCGGGCTACTGTGTGCCACAAGACATGATCGACGCTGTCGCAGCTGGCGAAGGCTCGAACTTCGAGATCAACTACCTTGATCCGAACTTCGAAATTCCATCTGAGCTGAAATTTGCTTTCGGCGGTACATACTATGCTGACGCGCCTGGGCTCGGCGGCGAGTATGTCCTCTCGGGCGACATTCTGTACACCGTTGCTCAAGATAGCGCTGTCTGGATCCGCGGTGATCTCGAGCAGACTGGCACAACCACAGTCGATGGTCGCGAATACCCGACCTACAGCAGCGTTCGTGAGGCAGCCTTCGTGCTGACCAATGCGAAAGAAGACGCCAAGTCTCTGCTGGTTTCCGGCTCGATCTCGAAGTCCTATGACTTCGGTCTCGACTGGGCCCTGGGTTACGCCTACACGGATGCAGAAGACGTGCACCCGATGACGTCCTCGGTGGCCTTCTCGAACTACGTCAACCGCGCATTCGGCGACCCGCAGGATGTCAGCGCTTCGACGTCTGACTACAACACCAAGCACCGCTTCACGGCACTTACCAATTATGAGCGCGCTTTCTTCGGCGACAACATGACCACGTTCTCGGCCTTCGGCCAGGCTGTGTCGGGTCGTCCATACAGCGTGGTTTACGGTGGTAGCGCGAACGGTATCAGTGGCTTCAACCCTTACCTCGAAGGCAACCCGTACCTGGCTGCTGGTGCAGAGCGTAACGGCGAAGAAGGTTCCTGGTGGGGCAAGGTCGACATCAAGCTTGAGCAGGAATTCCCTGGCTTCCTTGATCACAAGGCTTCCGGCTTCATTGTTGTCGACAACTTCACAAATCTGCTGAACGACGAGTGGGGCGTACTGCGTGAGCCTGGCTTCCCAGCGGTTTGTGCGGTTGACGACTTCCAGGCTGGTGATTGTGAATCTCGTCAGGGCGACGCGTCGCGCTACGAAATTCGCTTCGGCCTGCGCTACGAGTTCTAGTCACTCGGAACTCCGAAACTGAAAATCGGGAAGGGCGGCTCTGAGAAGAGCCGCCCTTTTCCTTTGGAACAAGGTGTGGCATGGCGCGCTCAATGTCTGACATGAAACCTCATCTCCTGCCCGAATGGGCCCCTCATGCTGCTCTCTGGGTTGGCTGGCCGCGTCTTCTTGAAGAGTGGGGCGGCAACCTTGAAGGTCCACGCAAAGATATCTCCGGATTCATCCGCGCTGCATCAGACTATGTGCCGATCCGGGTCGCGGTAGGGTCAGATGAAGCCGAGGCAACGGCGGGTGCAGCCGTAGGTGATTGCGCTGAGGTCTGCCGAATTCCGACCGGTGACATCTGGATGCGCGACACCGGGCCAATCATTACAGGAACGGGCGATGCGCGCCGCGCGCAGGCCTTCCGCTTCAATGGCTGGGGCGGAAAATACCTGATGCCAGGCGACACGGAAACGGCGACGGCCATTGCGCAGCACGAAGGCATTCCGGTTTCGCAGCACGAGATGGTTCTGGAAGGCGGGGGCATTGATGCGGACGGCACAGGCCGCCTGCTGACAACCGGACAATGCCTGCTCAATCCAAACCGAAATCCGGGTATGGATCAGGCCGAGATCGAGATGGCGATTGCCGAGGCGCTCGGCGTACTGGAATTCATTTGGCTCGGCGACGGCTTGCTCAATGACCATACAGATGGCCATGTCGACAATATCGCTCGTTTCATCGCGCCGGGACATGCGATCTGCCAGCATCCATCGGGCGCAGACGACCCGAATGCTGATACGCTGCAGGAGATTGAAACAACGCTCCGCAGGGCTGGGCTCGAGGTTACCACCATTCCCTCACCCGGGCTTGTGAAGGACGAGGATGGAAATCCGATTCCGGCAAGCCATATGAATTTCACAATCACGAACGGCGCGGTCCTCGTGCCCGTTTACGAAGACCGTTACAGCCTTGTGGCGCAGGCCGAACTGAGCGCTCTGTTCGAAGGTCGCAAGGTGATCGGCCTGCCGGCACGCAATATTCTCAATGGCGGGGGCAGCTTCCACTGCATGACCCGCGAAATTCCAGCTTGATTTCCAGGAGCGAGCCATGCCCCGTACCCTAACGCTTGCCTGCATCCAGTTTACGCCATCAGACGATGTGCAGGACAATATCGACCGCGTGGCGGAGCGCGTGCGCGAGGCCGCAGAGCAGGGGGCCGACGTTGTGCTGCCGCCGGAACTCTTCACGGGGTACTATTTCTGCAAGACACAGGAAGAAGAGCATTTCGCGCGCGCCTATCCCTGGCGCGAGCATCCGGCTGTCGAGCAACTGTCGGCGCTGGCCGAGGAACTTGGCGTCGTCATCCCCGTCTCAATCTATGAGAAGGACGGTCCGCTCTATTACAATTCTCTGGTCATGATCGACGCGGATGGGTCGCCTCTGGGCGTATATCGCAAGAGCCACATTCCGGACGGGCCGGGCTATCAGGAAAAATACTATTTCCGCCCAGGCGATACCGGGTTTCGCGTATGGGACACAATGAAAGGCCGGATTGGTGTGGGAATCTGCTGGGACCAATGGTTCCCGGAAGCTGCGCGCGCCATGGCGCTAATGGGCGCGGATGCGTTGCTGTACCCCACAGCGATTGGCGCTGAGCCGCAGGATGCGGGCCTTGATACGGCCGCCCGCTGGCGCCGCGCGATGCAGGGCCATGCTGTCTCGAACACCATCCCGGTCGTCGCGGCAAACCGTGTGGGCGACGAGGAAGGGCAGGTCTTCTACGGAACCAGCTTCATCGCGGACCCAACCGGCGAGATCGTGATTGATTTCGGTCGTACCGAACAGGGCGTGCTGGTGGCAGAATTCGATCTGGATGAAATTGAACGCGAACGGGCCGCCTGGGGGTTTTTCCGGGATCGGCGGACCGACCTCTACAATATTCTCACCTAATTTCGACGAAGCGGCGGGTCATTGCGGACAAAGCGGGTCTCTTCCCGTTTTTCAGGCTTGGGCGCTTTCAGGTCGGCCACGTGAATGATGCCGGAATCCGAGGCGTAGTCTGCGGCGAGGCTGGTGAGAACCGTGTCGAATTCGTCGAAACTGGCGCGCCGATCCAGATTCGGGTCGAAGCGGGCCGGATTTCCCAGCGTGTCATCGCGGGTCGGCTGGCTTTCGGCCCATGAGAGCTGTTCGAGCGGGCTGAGATAGCCGTCCTTATTGGAATCGGCCTCAAGGAAGGCAGCCTCAATGCCCGTGGCGAGTTCTTCCGGGGTGACATTGCCATCCAGGTTGGCATCGAAACTGACAATCAATCCACCTCCCGCCACAAGGCGTTCTGGGACATGTCCATTCGCTTTGGCACCGCGTCTTGTCGGGCCGGGATAAGACTGCCCCGGCAGGCGCACAAGATCGTCGCCCTCATCTTCGGCACCGGCAGATGCAGGTGCACCAAGACAAACGAGTGCCGCCGCGGAAAGGGCAAGGGCCAGATTACGCATGAAGAGACTCCCAGAAGGTTCGAGGGATCAGACTATGTCGGTGTGGCGTTTTTGCAACATGACGTTTCAGTTATCTTGTCTGGACATCGGTCTGGCATTAGCGTCTCGTTAACGCCGCCTTAACGCAAAGGGAGCAATCCGTTAACCAGTTGCGGCCGCCGACCGGTGGTCGATTCGTGCGATTTGGATTGAAGACACTATGGCAATCACGGCGGACCAGGTCCCTATCATCATGTCTGCTGGTGCAACCGCGCTGGGCCTAGCCGCCTTGCTATGGGCGCTGCGCGTGTCGGATGGGGCACGTGGCGCGGCGCGCAAATACAAAGACCGGTCGTCCGATCTCGAGACTCTTCTGGCAGAGCACCGCTCAATCCTTGGTGCTCACCCGGGCGTAATCCTGGTCTGGCAGGGTGAGGCGCTTGAGCCCGATAGTGAAGAAATGACCCCGCCGGAGCTCTACGGTTCGCCGGTGGCATTGGCTGGCCTGCTCAGCTTCACCGACGATGCGATTTCGCCCGATCCGGCAGTGCGCATCATCGAAGGCCTTGCCGACCTCGAAGCGCGTGACAGTTCCGGACAGGACACGACGCTGCGGATTCGCATGCGCGAGCTGCGCGATACTGGACAGGCTTTCTCGCTCACCATCATCGGGCCGTCTGGCCGCTTCCTTGAGGCGGACGGGCGGACGGCTGGCGCGCGGGCGGTCGTCTGGGTCACCGACACCACCATCAAGGGACTGGAAGAAAGCTCCGCCCGCGGCAAGCTGGAAGAGGCGCGCCAGGTTATCGCGCGCGATCCGACAGCCTTCCTTGACATGCTGGGTAAGGCGCCGTTCCCGGCCTGGCGCGTATCCGGCATGGGCAAGCTGCAGTGGGTGAACCCATCTTACATTGAGGCAGTCGATGGGGTGAACCTCGACCGCGTCCTGGATCGCCAGATCATGCTGGACCAAGCTTCAGCTGACCAAGCCCGCAAGACTATTTCTGAAGGTGCCGATATCGACGAGACGCGCCACATGGTCGTGAATGGAGAGCGGCGCGCCATGCGTGTGCTGACCTTCCCTCTATCCGGCGGGGCAGGGGCGATGGCGTTCGATGTGACCGCCCAGGAAAATGCGCGCGAGGAACTGAACCGCCATGTTCGCGCGCATGACGAGACACTGAACCATGTTGCCGATGCTGTCGCGATCTTCGGGGCGGATCGCAAACTGACCTTCTACAACAAGGCCTTCCGCGACATGTGGGATCTCGATGAGAGCTTCCTGCTGGACCGCCCGAACCACGGGCAGTTGCTGGACCGCCTGCGCGAGCGCCGCAAGTTGCCGGCCCGTACAAATTACGCCGAATGGCGGGCGGAGGAGCTGTCCTATTACCTCGATATTGATGGGGTAAAGGAAGATACATGGTCACTGCCGGATGACCGGACTCTGTCCGTCACACGCCAGCGCCATCCGATGGGTGGCCTGTTGCTGTTGTTCAAGGACATCACAGGGGAACTGAACCTTCAGACCAAGTTCAATGCCATTGTGAAGACGCAGGCGTCCACGCTCGACAATCTGCACGAGGCAGTTGTCGTGTTCGGCGGCGACGGGCGGCTGAAACTGTTCAACAAGGCTTTTGAACGGCTCTGGTCCCTGGACCATGACGAGTTGAAAGACCATCCGGACTATAGCGATGTGATCGAGGACTGCGTTCCGCTGTTCCATGACCTGGACGTCTGGGACGCGATCAAGGGCCATATTACGGACCCGTCCGCCCGCGCGCGCCAGTCCACCACCGGAGAGATGCGCCGGTCTGATGGATCTATCCTGACATATCTGACCCATCCGCTGCCGGATGGAAACACGCTGATCGCCTTTGCGGATGTGACGGCCACACGCAGGGTTGAGTCCGCGCTGAGAGATCGGGCTGAAGCATTTGAGGCTGCGGACCGTCTGAAAACGGAGTTCGTGCGCAATGTGTCCTACCAGCTGCGGTCGCCGCTGACGGTCATCTTTGGCTATGCTGAACTGCTGGAAACAAAGCGCAATGGCGATCTGACCGAGCGCCAGACAGACTATGTCAGCGCAATCCTGTCAGCTTCCGACCACCTCTCGAAACTGATCGAGAATATTCTCGACCTCGCCATGATCGAAGCAGGCCGTATGGATCTCGATCTGAAAGATGTGGATCTCAGCCATGTCATCGAGGAAAGCATCGACATGGTCGTGTCAAAGGCAGAGGACACGCAGATTGCCGTTCGCGCCGACATCAAGGGCAAGCTTGGAGTCATTCGGGCAGATGAGCGCCGCATCAGGCAGGTCTTGTTCAACCTCATTTCCAATTCGCTCCGCTTTACCGAATCCGGTGGTGAGATCGTCGTCTCGTCCCAGCGCGTAGGCGACATGGTGACCCTGTCTGTGCGCGACAATGGCCGCGGGCTAGCAGCCGATAAACGGGCCACCAGCTTCGACAGTTTCGTTTCGGGCGACCAGCGCGGGGCCGGCCTCGGTCTTGCGCTCGTGAAGCATTTCATCGATCTGCATGGCGGAACGGTCGGTATGAAACCGGTCGATGGCGGCGGTCTGGAAGTGACCTGCTGGCTGCCGGTGAAGGTCACGAAAGTTGTGCAGAACCAGGAAATGTTGCTGACTGAAAGCCTGCCAGCCTGATTACCTGAGGGCCTGTTTAGGACGTCTCACAAACAAGTTTACTGACTTTCTGCGCGCCATGCCTACATGTTGGTTTGACAAAACCAAGCAAGAAGGCACGCTACATGGCTGACGATACTTATATCCCACCGAAGGTCTGGAAATGGGATGCTGAGAGCGGCGGGCGTTTCGCCAGCATCAACCGGCCGATTTCGGGCGCGACCCATGACAAGGATTTGCAGGTTGGGAAACATCCGCTGCAACTCTATTCGCTGGGCACACCGAACGGCGTCAAAGTCACTGTAATGCTCGAAGAACTGCTCGCGGCGGGCCATTCCGGCGCTGAGTATGATGCCTGGTTGGTCAACATCATGGAGGGCGACCAGTTTTCCAGCGGATTTGTTTCTGCCAACCCGAACTCCAAGATCCCGGCCCTGATGGACCATTCGACCAATCCGCCCACCCGCGTGTTCGAATCCGGATCGATCCTTCTGTACCTGTCAGAGAAGTTTGACGCTTTCCTGCCCAAGGATCCGCGCGAGCGCACGGAAGCGCTTTCCTGGCTGTTCTGGCAGATGGGATCGGCGCCTTATCTCGGTGGTGGCTTTGGCCATTTCTACGCATATGCGCCAATCAAGATCGAATACGCGATCGATCGGTTTGCGATGGAGGTGAAGCGGGAACTGGACGTGCTGGACAAGCGGCTCGCCGATAATGAATTCATGGCTGGCGACGAGTACTCGATTGCAGATATGGCAATCTGGCCCTGGTACGGCGCTCTGGCGTCAGGTGTCGTGTATGATGCGGGAGAATTCCTGCAGGTTCACGAATATGAAAATGTCCAGCGCTGGACCAAGCAGATCGCCGAACGTCCGGCAGTCAAGCGTGGCCGCATGGTGAACCGCACTTTTGGCAAGCCGGAGACCCAACTGCGCGAACGCCACGACGCCAGCGATTTTGATACCAGGACCCAGGACAAGCTGGATCCCGAAGGCTCCAGCTGATCCTGTCTTTGGTCAGGATTTCTCGAATTTGAGAATGTAGCGATCCGTCTGTCTCCGGATAGACGGATCGAATACGTTCAGCGTGCCATCGTCGTCGGGATTCGCGAGTAGGTCACTCTCCTCGACAAGGACGAGGCCGACATCGCCCATCATATCCATCAAGGTGTCTTGCGCCAGCCGATGTGTCACGCCGCCAGTTGTTGCGGGCGCACCGTCAGGCGCGCGGTGATCAATCACAACGAAATGCCCGCCGGGTTTCAGGACGCGCGCAATTTCGGAAAAGGCGACATCCGGATCTCCGAGTGCACCCGGCTCCGCGCCTTCCGGCGTGTACCAGAGCTCATGTGGACCGAGAAACCAGGTTACGAGATCCACCTCCATATCGCCAATGGGTTCGAAATCATCGAACGATGTCTGGATGTGAGTCACGTTGATCAGCCGGCCATCCATGCGTTTCTCGACCGCATCGCCGAGGAAGGTTTCAAACTCTGGTGGGTTCTGAAGGTAGACTTTTCCCTCTTCGCCCACGACCAGTGAGAAGAGTTCGGTATAGATGCCGCCGCCAGCTTCCATATCCAGCACTGTCATGCCCGGCATTACTCCGGTGAATGCAAGGATCTGCCGCGAATTGCGAAGTTCATACTGCTCGAAATCATCTTCCGGGCGACCATCATGCACGAAGACGGAATCGTAATCGAACGCAGGGACGGTAGTTTCCGGCATTGTTGGCATGCTCTCGGGAATCGGAGCAGCACATGCGGCCAAGCTCAAGCAAGCAGCTGCGAAACTTAGTGAATGTCTCATGGGAATGTCCTCTGTCCGCTCAGGCCTTGCTGAGCATGGTCTGGCTGATATCCCAAAGCCGCTCGGCTTTTTCGTCATCACAGATCCAGGGTCGGGCGTGCTCCCAGCGTTGACTCTCTTCGGTGGCAAGCTTGGCAATATCGCAATCTTCGCAATAAACGCCGCCCTTGTCCGCCAGGGCAGGGGAAGTAGCGGCCCAGACGCTGGTGGATGCGCCTTGCTCTGGTGTCTTGAACATGGCCTGAACTTGAGGCGGGATTGTTCCGTCGGGGTTTTTCCAACCGAGTTCGGCCATTTCCTCATCAGTGAGGTGGCGTTGCAGAGGCGTGAAAATCCCACCTGGATGCACCGAGAATGCCCGCACACCGATATCCTTGCCGCGATGGTCCACGCCCAGAGCAAACAGGGCGCACGCTGATTTGGACTGGCCGTAGGCTTCCCATTTGTCATAGGGATGGGATTCGTAATTGGGATCGTCCCAGATCACGTCGGAGCGCACATGCGCTGTTGATGAAAGGGCGACTAAGCGCGCGCCGTCCGCGCGTTCAAGAGCGGGGGCGAGCGCGAGGCTCATCGCCATATGCGCGAGATGGTTCACGCCCAACTGGCGTTCCCAGCCGGGCCCAACCCGCGTTTCAGGGCAGGCCATGACACCCGCATTGTTAACAAGGATATCAAGTGCGCGGCCTGTGTCCTCAAAATCAGCGGTGAATTTTCGCACAGTGGCGAGGTCTTCCAAGTCCATCGCCGCAATCTCGATATCGCCGGGAATGTCAGCGAGCGCAGCCTCGGCGGCGTCGACGCGTCGCGCAGGAACCGTCACGCGCGCGCCTGCGCCCGCCAGGGCGCGAACGGTTTCCAGGCCAATCCCCGAATAGCCGCCAGTGACGATTACGTTGCGTCCGGTCAGGTCGATGCCGTCGATAACTTCCTGTGCCGTCGACTTTGCATGAAAGCCTGATCCGATCGGCGTCTGGTCTGTTGCGGCCATGTGTTTCCCCTTTGGTCGTTTGGTTTCTTATGCTGAGCCAGCCGGTACGACGGCAAGCGATCATGCGTGATGTTACCAATCTGTAAGCAGCGGTTTACATGGACGCACTCCGTATCGCCACTTATATCCCGAATATAACCAAGGGAGAAATTGCATGCGTATTCTTGCCGCCGCGATATCTGTTGTCGCCATGTCAGTCGCTGTTCTTCCTGCCGCTGCGCAGTATGGTCAGGTTGAGCGGACCCAAGCGGAAATTGCGCTCGAGGAAGCTACGGCTAACCTTGAGACCAATCGCGTCACACGCACCGAAGCCAGTCAGGCCTGTGACACCAGGGATTATCAAGCCTGCTTCGAGCTGGCCGATATGTATCGCAAGGGGCTTGGCGGCGACCAGGATTACAAGAGCGCTGCGGACAATTATCGCAAGGCGTGCGATGGAAAAGTCGCAGAGGCCTGTTCAGGACTTGCCTATCTGACTGTTCAAGGGCGCGGCATGGATGCCGATACCGCTCGGGCGCGCCAGCTTTATGATAAAGCGTGTGATTATGGCGACGTGAGCGGATGTGCAGCCTATGGCAACATGATCTATACCGGCCAAGGTGGTTCCAAGAACGTTGCGGAAGGCACGCGCCTTCTCCAGGAATCCTGCGATGAGGCGTATGAATGGGCCTGCGAACGCCTGTCGACGCTGGGGGCCTATCAGCCCGATGACTCGACTTGGGAGCGTCTTGAAGACGTCAGGCGCCGCTACTGATTTTCGCTCAAGGTCGACAGTTTGCGCGCAAGGCTTGAGCCTGGCAGCGGGCTGGCGGGTCGGTTAGGGTCGATAGCGGGGGTCTCGGAAACTGTATCAGCAGTGATATGCTCAGGTGTGTCCACAGCCTCATGTGTCGGTATGGGACCGTCGGTTGCGACGTTGAGGTCAGCGGTCATCAGCGACCCTGCGTCAACGCGGATGCTGCGGGTGAACACCTTTCCGGTGACAACAGCTTCATTCCATATCTCGAGGCTCTCATGAGCAGTCACATTGCCCGTCAGCTTGCCATGTACGACGATGATTGCCGCCTCCAGCGATCCTTCGATATGACCGGTCGCTTCGATCAATACCAGCCCGTCCGATTTGACCGGACCTTTCATATGGCCTGCTACGGTAAGCGGGCCAGAGAAATTGAAGCTGCCTTCCAGCGCGCATTCCGTGCCGATGAAGCTGCCCTGACCTGAGCGGCCCTTGCCGGCAGCATTGTCCGTTTCGAATTTGGCCATCACCCATACTTTCCCATGTTCTGACCTGGTGCGCCTGTTGTCGGCGTTGGGGTTTTCATCCGGGCCAGAGAATTGATTTCATTGCTCTTATAGCGCGCAATTGGCCGCGCGCACAGTTCCAAGCAGAGATTACCTTGCAAGATACGGGCAAGTTTTCCTCGCCATAAGGCCATATTCCCGTGTTGAAACAGCTCATGAGCCTGTTTCGGTCCGTTTCATTTGCCTTGATGCTGGTTGCAGCGGCGTGTTCACAATCGTCTGAACCGGTTGCAGGCGGTGTTATCCCGTTGCAATCCGGTTTCACCGGCATTGACCTGTCGCACCATAATGGTCGCATCCGCTGGGACGAGTTCGAGGCCGCACCCGTCGATTTTCTTTACCTCAAGGCTACCGAAGGTCGGGACTGGAAAGATCCACGTTTCCTGGAAAACTGGCGCGAAGCGACAACGCGCGGCTGGACGGTCGGCGCTTATCATTTCTACCGACTCTGCCGGCCGGGAGCCGAGCAGGCCCAGAATTTCATTCAGTCGGTGGAAGTGCGGACAGGGGCGCTGCCGCCCGCAGTTGATCTGGAATATGCGCACAATTGCGAGCCGCGCGGCAGCACGACTGAGACTTTGGGAGAATTGGACACATTCCTGACAGCGCTAGAGGCCGAATATGGCGTGCGGCCGGTGATCTACACGACGCCAGAGTTTCACACCGACTGGCTGTCCGGCAGTTATGATGACTATCCGCTCTGGTTGCGCGGCCTTGGCGAGACGATGCCGCGGACCATCAACGGCCGCGTACCGGACATCTGGCAATACACCATGTCCGGCCGCGTACCGGGAATTGACGGCCGGGTGGACATGAACCGGGTTCCGGACCGTCCACCCGGATAAGGTTTAGTTGCGGGATTTGTCGACCAGGCGATCGTTCTGGGCCCAGTGCATCATGCCGCGAAGTTTCTCGCCGACTTCTTCGATTTCGTGGCTGTTCATGCGCTGGCGCATGGCGTTGAAGCCCGGTGCGCCGGCCTGGTTTTCGAGGACCCAGTTGCGGGCAAACGTGCCGTTCTGGATGTCTTCGAGAACCTTTTTCATGTTGGCCTTGGCTTCGGAATTGATCACGCGCGGGCCGGAGACGTATTCGCCATATTCGGCCGTGTTCGAGATCGAGTAGTTCATGTTGGCGATGCCGCCTTCATAAATAAGGTCAACAATCAGTTTGGTCTCGTGAAGGCATTCGAAATAGGCCATTTCCGGCGCGTAGCCAGCCTCGACCAGGGTTTCATAGCCAGCCTTGATCAACTCGACGATGCCGCCACAGAGCACAGCCTGTTCGCCGAAGAGGTCTGTTTCGGTCTCTTCGCGGAATGAGGTCTCGATGACACCAGCGCGCGTATTGCCGATGGCCTTGGAATAGGACAGGGCAACATCCTGTGCCGTGCCGGTCGCGTCCTGATGGATTGCGATCAGACCCGGCAAGCCGAAGCCCATCTGGTACTGGGCGCGCAGCGTGTGGCCGGGGCCTTTCGGGGCGGACAGCGAGACATCAACATCGGGGCGTGGACGGATGAGGTTGTAGTGCACGTTGAAGCCGTGGCCGAACATGACATGCTGGCCAGCGCGCAGATGCGGTTCGATCTCGTTTGCATAGAGCACGGCCTGCTTTTCGTCCGGGATAAGGATCATCAGCACGTCGGCCCACTGGGCGGCCTCGGCGGGCGTGACCACTTCAAGGCCCTCGGCTTCTGCTTTGGCGCGGCTGGCCGACCCCTCATAGAGGCCAACCTTCAGCTGCTTCACGCCGCTGTCGCGCATGTTCAGAACGTGGGCGTGGCCCTGGCTGCCATACCCGATCACGGCGACTTTCTTGCTCTGGATGAGGGAAAGGTCTGCATCCTGTTCGTAATAGATTTTCATGGGCCTCTACTTGCTCCGCTGGAGGATTGATTGTTGGGGTAAGGGTCTTCAGGTCAGTTGGACTTGCACACCCAGCCATCTGAAAAATTGGCGACGCCGATAACGCTACGGTTCAATTCGGCAATTATGTCTGTGGCCTCCGAATGGCGCGAAAACTGTTTCAGGCCATTGGTGGTTTCAATTGAGGTGATGATGTCGTGCGACGCCAGCAGCAGCTCATAGCTGCGCGATCCGTCGGCATTGACCACCATTTTTTCCCGCGCGCCATAGGCGGGCAGTCCTGCATCGCTGGTGGTCAGGAGAGACAAGGCGACCTTGCTTGCGACGGGGGCAGGCAGTTGGGTCTGCAGGCGACAGAGCGGAATATGTGTGTTGGTGTCGGAATCGACCGGTACCGTTCGCGCATCCAGCATCATTGTGCCGTCTGCATCGACGATATCGTAGACATAAGCGGCCCCGCTGGGCGCTGCGGTGTCCACGATGCGCAGGATGGGGTCATTGGAGGAATCAAACGTTGCATCGGCCCGGTCGGCAATCAGGGCCGCACGGTCGATATCGCATTGCAGCTGAGCCTGATCGGCATCATCTGCAAGCGCCAGGGCCGAGCCGGCCACTTTCGGGCGGCAGCTTTCGGGCTGTTCTTCTATGGCGTGCGCATTGCCAGCGAGAAAAAGGACGCCGAGCGCAATCAGGCTGGTGCGTGTCATCCCTTCTCCTTTCCCCTCTTGATCGACAGAACACCTGTCCGGCTTACCTCAACCAAGCCGAGCGGTCGCATCAGATCCACAAACTGGGTGATCTTTTCAGAGGCGCCTGTCAGCTCGAAAATGAAGCTCTCATTTGTCGTGTCTATCACATTCGCGCGGAAAATCTGAGATATGCGCAGCGCTTCAACACGGGCTTCGCCTTTGCCGGCGACCTTGATCAATGCCAGTTCGCGCTCGATGCCGCGCTTGGACTTGGTGATGTCGATCACCTGTTCCACGGGCACGATGCGCAAGAGCTGGGCTTCGATCTGCTCCAGAATATGCGGTGTGCCCTGGGTCACGATGGTGATCCGCGAGCGGCGCTCATTCACGTCGACCTCGGCCACGGTCAGGCTGTCGATATTGTAACCCCGGCCAGAGAACAGTCCCACAACACGGGCCAGAACGCCTGGCTCGTTATCGACCATGACGGCCAGTGTGCGGCGTTCGACGGCCTCGTCCTCATGAGACAGGAAATAGGCCGATTTCGGATTGCCAGCGGGGGGCGTAGCTGTTGATCCATCGCTCATGGCTGTGTCTCCGGTTTCGGGGTGTCACGATTCCAGAAGTCGATGGAGAGGTCGGGACGGCGAGTCAATAGCTCGTCCCGCAGCGCTCCAGACCGGCTGATCGCGTCGTCCTGGTGTTTCTGCTTTTGTTTGGTGTAGCGGCCCAATAGCTGGTCCATGCGCCGTGGATCGAGATGGGCTTGCAGTTCAGAGACCAGCAATTTGCGGCAAGCATCGATGAAAGCCGCACTGTCCTCGCTTGTCGGGCCGCCTTCGCGGGTCAGGGCATGAACCTCTTCATGGGCCCAGACGAGGCTGTCCAGGATCGGCGCGCGGAAGCCTTGATATGCGCCATCCTTGTTGAGGCCATGACGGTCAGGCGCAAGGTTTGGAAAGAACATCCGCCCACGGTCAATCAGGGTCGACAGGTTAGTCAGACTGTCTGCGCGCGCCTCCTGGAAGGCGCGGTCGGAGTCCATCACGTGGCGGTTGCGCGCCAGCATGGCAGCAGAGGCCAGCGTTTCGATGGCGGTATTGCCCCAGTCGAGGCTAGCGCTGTCGATGCTCTGGCGCAGCTGTTCGGTGCGCAGCTGGTGTTGTTTGCGGGTTTCGGCGCGGCTTGCGAGCGCGCCAAGTACAGCCGCAATGGCGGAGACCACGGTCACGATCGTGCCGATATTTTCCATTCCCCACTGCCACAGATCACTCGCAGCCATCACATTCGTCCTATCAAGCTCCCGCCGGGTCTGGTCGGTCAGACCAGTCCCTTGCCAGCTTCGCCAATCTCATCGCCCTTGATTTCTCCAAGGATCATCTCGTTGTGCGCTGAACCCGACGGTATCATAGGCAGGCAGTTCTCGGCCTTTTCGACACGGCAATCGAACAAAACCGGCCCGGGATGGTCAATCATCTCGCGGATCTTGTCGTCCAGCTCCGCTGGATTGTCACAACGGATGCCATGTCCGCCCATTGCTTCGGCAAGTTTCACGAAGTCGGGCAGGGTTTCCGAATAGGAGTGAGAATAGCGCTCGCCATGCAGCAATTCCTGCCACTGGCGCACCATACCCATCCATTCATTGTTGAGGATGAAGACTTTGACCGGCAGCCTGTGTTGAACGGCGGTGGAGAGTTCCTGCGTCATCATCTGGATTGACGCTTCGCCCGCAATGTCGATCACGAGGGCGTCCGGATGCGCTGCCTGAACGCCCACTGCGGCGGGCAGGCCATAGCCCATCGTGCCGAGCCCACCGGAGGTCATCCACCGGTTCGGCTCGTCGAAATGATAGAATTGCGCCGCCCACATCTGGTGTTGGCCAACTTCGGTCGTGATGTAGGTCTCGCGATCACGGGTCAGCTCATACAGGCGCTCAACGGCATGTTGGGGTTTGATGACCGTGTTGGAGTTTGCGTAGGTGAAGCATTTCCGGGCGCGCCAGATGTCGATTTCCTGACGCCAGGGTTTCAGGTCCGGCTTCTTGGCCTTGCGGGATTTGAACTCTTTCAGGATTGCGGCCAGCGCCTCTGCGCAGTCGGCAATCACGGGGATATCGACTCGGACGATCTTGTTCACCGAAGAAGGATCGATGTCGATATGCACCTTCTTGGAGTTGGGTGAGAAGGCGTCGATACGGCCGGTCACCCGGTCATCGAAGCGCGCGCCCACGCAGATCATCAGATCGCAATCGTGCATCGCATTATTGGCTTCGAAGCTGCCATGCATGCCGACCATGCCCAGCCAGTCCGGATGGGAGGCAGGGAAGGCGCCAAGCCCCATCAGTGTAGAGGTCACCGGATACCCCGTGACGTTCTGGAGCTCGCGCAGCAGATCGGACGCCTTCGGACCGGAATTGATGACACCGCCGCCAGTGTAGAAGACTGGCCGCCGCGCGTGCATCATCAGATCCACTGTCGCCGAAATCGCATCCGGGTGCGGTTTGGTAGTGGGGTGATAGCTCGGCTTGTGAACGCCCTCCTTGCCGACATAGGTGCCGGTGGCGAACTGGATGTCCTTGGGAATGTCGACCACGACCGGTCCGGGTCGACCGGATTTGGCGATCAGGAAGGCTTCGTGGATCGTGCGTGCGAGCTGGTTCACATCGGTAACCAGGTAATTGTGTTTGGCACAGGTGCGGGTGATGCCGGTTGTGTCGCATTCCTGGAACGCGTCGGTGCCGATCAGGTGTGTCGGAACCTGTCCGGTCAGGACCACCATCGGAATGGAATCCATCATCGCGTCTGCAATCGGGGTGACCATATTGGTCGCGCCGGGGCCGGAGGTGACGAGGCACACGCCAGGTTTGCCTGTTGTGCGGGCATAGCCCTCGGCCGCGTGGCCAGCGCCTTGCTCGTGGCGCACCAGAATGTGGCGAATTCCATCGGAGTTGTAGAGCGCATCATAGATCGGAAGAACCGCCCCACCCGGATAGCCGAACATGACTTCCACGCCCTGTTCCTTGAGCGCCGTGATGACGATTTCGGCGCCTGTCATGGTCAAGGTTTCAGCTGCGGGCTTGGTCTTGGTTGTCATGGGGAGATCTCTGATGGAACTGAGTTTGGACTGTATCGGAAAAGAAAAAGGGCTCCAATGGAGCCCCGTTTTGTGCGCGCATCCGCAACTGGCTACTTAAAGCCAGCTACGGATGCTTAATAACGAGTACCACGTATTTGCGCACGGTGCGTTTCCTCCAACGTCGGGATTAGGAATAATCTGCCTCAACCGGCCTGTCAATCTCCCTATACAAGGCAAGAATAACCCTCAATCGATCTTCTGGCTCCGGTGAAGGAATGCGCGGCCAGAAGGGAAATTGGCGACCGATCCACGTGAATTGCCGTTTTGCGTAGCGTCTTGTGTCGCGTTTTGCGTTTTCTGCGGCAAATTCTGCCGTTATCTCTCCGCGTGCGAAGGCTGCGAGCCACGGCATTCCATGTGCTTTCATGGCAGGAAGTTCCGGGTCGAGATCGCGTTTTATCAGTTGGCGGGCTTCTTCCATCGCGCCCTGCATCAGCATGCCTTCAAAACGGCGGTCGATCTTCTGATAGAGTTTTGCGCGAGGTGGGGTCAACGCAACGCCCATCCATTCATTCTCCTGCAGGACCGGCGGCTGGCGGTTGCGCTGGAAGTCGGTCAGCGGTTTGCCGGTCGCCAGATAAACCTCATAGGCGCGTGCGAGGCGCTGGCGGTCGCCGGTGCCCAGTCGGTCAGCGATTTCCGGATCGACCGGGGCCAGTCGGGCACGCAGGCCGTCCGCGCCCTCGGCATCGGCAATGGCGCGCACGTCGGCGCGGACATCGTCGGGTACAGGGGGAATATTCGACAGGCCTTCAGTCATTGCGAGCAGGTAAAGGCCGGTGCCGCCGACCAGGACAGCGCGCTTGCCGCGCAGTTCAAGCGTGCGAATGGTCGCGCGGACCTCTTCCAGCCACTCGCCAGTGGAGTAGCGCTCGGCCGCGTTCACATGGCCGAAGAGATGGTGCTTCACACCGTCCATCTCTTCTTCGGTCGGGCGAGCTGAAATCACTTGCAAGTCGCGATAGACCTGCATGGAATCGGCATTGATGACCTCACCGCCCAGACGGCGCGCCACTTCGATGGCGAGCGCGGTCTTGCCGCTGGCCGTGGGTCCGTGAATGAGTATTGCCGGTGTCATCCATATAGACGTAAGGGCTTGTCAGCGACGAGGAAACCCGTGAAGAGGCGGGAATGATTGAGAAAGCAGTTAATTCCATGATCCTGATCGCCGCCGCCAATGCCCCGGAAGACAATATTGCCTCGCGCCTCGGCATGATCCTCGGAGATCTCGGCATTGCCCAGACCTTGCCTCAGATAACAGGGCTGGGACAGGTCGGAGATGTCAGCGCTGTGGAGATTCCGCTTGCTCCGATGGATGCCGATTTCCAGCACGCAGCGCTCGTTGCGCTGGAAGCGGAAGAAATGGACGTTGCCCTGGTGCCCGCAGGAAATCGTCGCAAACGGTTGCTGATCTCCGACATGGATTCCACGATTATCGGACAGGAATGCCTCGATGAATTGGCGGATTTCGCTGGTCTGAAAGCGGAAGTGTCCGCGATCACAGAACGTGCCATGCGGGGCGAGCTGGATTTCGAGGGCGCGCTGACAACCCGCGTGGCCATGCTGAAGGGGCTCGACCTCAAAGCGCTGCAAGACGCCTATGATGCGCGCATTTCGCTGAATACCGGCGCGAAGACACTGGTGGAGACGATGAAGGCGCAAGGCGCGATGACCGTGCTGGTCTCCGGCGGGTTCACCTTCTTCACGGGCCGAGTCGCCGATGAAGCCGGGTTTGCTGCCCACCGCGGCAATACGCTGATCGATGATGGCGCAGTGCTGACCGGGGAGGTGGGCATGCCGATCCTCGGACGCGAAGCGAAACTCTCGGCGCTGGATGAGTTTTCAGCGGAAGCGGGCCTCAGCCGGGCAGATTCACTTGCACTCGGCGATGGGGCGAATGATCTTGCCATGATCCAAGCGGCGGGCCTCGGCATTGCCTACAAGGCCAAGCCCATTGTCGCGGCTGAAGCGCATGCTGCGATCAATCATACCGATTTGCACACAGCGCTGTTCTTCCAAGGCTATCACGCGGACGAATTCGTCACTGAATAGACTGCCGGATCAGGAATTGGTCAGGTCGACCGAGATGAACTGATCGAACCAGCCCGCTTCGCCGCGACGCTTCACGCGGAGCAATAGTGGCTGGCGCGGTGTGGTCATCGCGGCTTCGACCTTGCTGATCGTGTCGGTAACGGTGGTGACGCGCTCGAAATTCACTTCAACCAAGACGTCGCCGCGTTGGAGTTTTCCAAAGGAGCGCCCACGCGCAGAGACCGTTGTAACCACAACGCCGTCAACATCCTTTGGGATGCCATAGCGGCGGCGGATATCATCGTCGAGGCTGGTCAGTTCTGCGCCAAGATCGTTGGAACTCGCCGGCGCATCCAGCGTGGCATCGGCGGCGGGCGTATCGGCCTCGTCTTCCAGTTCACCGAGCGTGACATTGACAGTGCGTCCCTTCCCATCTCGCACAATCGCGATGGGAACGGTGCGACCGATCTCGGTATCGGAAATCAGGCGGGTCAGTTCGCGTACGCTGGTCACGGTCTGGCCATCGAAGCGGAGCACAAGGTCGCCGACTTCCATATCGGATTTTGCCGCCGGTCCTTCATCGGAGATACGGGTGATGATCACGCCGCCCTTGCCCGTCGCCTTGTACGCGCGCACGAGTGCTTCATCCGCATCCTGTACATTGACGCCCAGCCAGGCGCGACGCACGCGGCCTTCCTTGATGAGCTGGTCGGAAATGCGTTTCACGAGATTTGCCGGCACGGAGAAGCCGATGCCGACCGAGCCGCCCGTAGGGGAGATGATCGCGGTGTTCACGCCGACGACTTCGCCGCCGAGATTGAACAAGGGCCCGCCGGAATTACCGCGGTTGATGGCGGCATCGGTCTGGATGAAGTCATCTGAGCGACCCGCATTCAGGTCGCGATTGCGCGCCGAGATAATGCCAGCCGAGACAGAGCCCCCGAAGCCGAATGGGTTGCCGATGGCGATAACCCAGTCACCGACTTCTGCTTTGTCGCTGTCGGCGAGGTCCACATAGGGCAGGGCAGTCGAGGATTTCACCTTGAGCACGGCGAGATCGGTGTCGCGATCACGACCGACGAGTTCAGCCTTCAGGACGCGGCCGTTCGAGAAATTGACGTCAATCTCGTCGGCATTCTCGATGACATGATTATTGGTGATGATGATGCCGTCAGCCGAGATGACAAAGCCGGAGCCCAGTGATCCTTCACGCCGGAAACCGTCTTCATCCCGACCGAAGAATTCGTTGAAGCGCTCCATGGGCGAGCCTTCCGGAAAGGTCGGCATGCCATCGGGCGCAATTGTTTGCGATGTTGAAATATTGACCACGGCCGGCATCAGGCGCTTGGACAAGTCACGGAAGCTTTGCGGTTGGACCTTCTGATCGATTCCATCGACTGCCGTCGACAGGCTGTCCTGAGCATGGGCAGGCAGAACGGCGGTTGCCGAACTCATCAGGAACAGGGCAGCAAGGGCCGGGATACGCATAGGCCGCTGAGCCTCCTTTCGAAGCATAATATACACTAATGTCTGTAAACTATGGCGCTTTGCAGGCGTCTTGCAACAGCTTCAACAGAACCGAACTGCAATGACGATGAAGATTGCGCCGATTGCCGCGGACCCGATCCCGGCAAGCGCAATCTCGCGTCCCGGCATACGCGCTAGATACTCTGCCATACGCCGCATGAATTCGGGGGCGACCGCATAGATCGCCCCCTCAATGAATAGCCACATGCCGATCCCGATCAGGATCAGTTGTATGGACATGCCAAACCCGTCCTAGCGTGAGCCGCCATTGGCCCGTGCGCGATTGATAAACTCATCACACAAGCCCAGGGAATCCGGCGCCACGACAATGCGTGTGCCTTCCTGGATGGAGTTTTCACACGCGATGAGCGCGCGCTGGAAGCGGAAGAATTCCGGATCCTTGTTATAGGCACTGGCGTATATCTCGGTGGAGCGAGCATCGCCTTCACCGCGAATGACTTCTGACTGTTCCCGGGCCTGAGCCTCAAGTACGGTCTTCTCACGTTCGGCTTGCGCGCGAATCAGTCGGGCGCGTTCTTCACCTTCGGCACGGATGCGCTCGGCTTCCTGCTTACGGGCTGTCTGCATCCGACTGTAGACACCATCGGCCACTTCGCGCGGCAGATCTGCCTGACGAATACGGACATCGATGATCGAAATCCCCGCATCTGCCAGTTCATTGGCAACCTTTTCGCGGATATTTTCCATCAGTTCGGACCGCTGGCCTGAAATGATCTCAGGCACGGGCACATCGCCCATGACTTCCCGAATGGACGCCTTGGTCACATCATTCAGCTGGTTGGCGGCGCCCGGAATGGTCCGGAGGCTCTGATAGAATTGCAGCGGGTCGCTGATTCGCCAGCGTACGAACGCGTCCACAGCGAGGCGACGCTGGTCGGATGCGAGAACCTGAATATTCTCGATGTCGAGTCCCAGATTCTTGCGGTCGAGTTTTTCAACCGTCTGGATGACCGGAATCTTGAAATAAAGACCGGCTTCATCCGTGCCCGGCGCGTTGATCACCGCGCGTGGTTCCCCAACTTGCAGGATCAGAGCCTGCTCGTCCTGGCGAACAACATAGAAAGAATTGAAGATAGCGACCAGTACGATCGCGACGATGGCAAGGGCAAACCAGCTCAGATTGCGCATCAGTTCTCTCCTCCGCGGTTGGCAGGTTGCACCCGGTCAAGCGGCAGATAGGGAACCGCGCCGGAATTGCTATCAAGAATGGTCTTGTCAGTGCGTTCAAGCACGCGCTCCATGGTTTCGAGATACATACGCTCCCGCGTGACGCGTGGCGCCTTGCGGTACTCCTCATAGATTTGCTCAAAACGGGACGCTTCACCTTGGGCGTCGGCGACGATCTGGTCACGATACCCTTCAGCTTCCTGCAGCAGTCTCTGAGCCGTACCACGGGCCTGAGGCACGATCTGGTTGGCGTACTGGGTGGCCCGGTTGATATTGGTTTCGGCGTCCTGTTCTGCGACGTTTACATCATTGAAGGCCTCGATGACCTGCTGAGGCGGGTCGGCCTTGTCGATCTGAATACTCACGATCTGGATGCCTGCGCGATAATCGTTCAGCAGGGTCTGGACCTGATTCGCCACTTCGGTCTGAACAACATCGCGTTCGGTCGTGATGACACTTTGAAGGCGGGTTTTGCCGACAACTTCGCGCATCACGGACTCTGCCACCATTTCGACAGCGATATCGGGCTGTTTCACATTCAGGATGTAATCCTGTGGTGCTTCGGGCTTCACGCGCCAGAAGACGGAGAACTGAATGTCGACGATATTTTCGTCTTCAGTCAGCATCAGGCTCTCGTCCATGGTCTGGCCGATCTGAGTCTTTCGGCGGGCTTCGACCTCGACCAGTTCATGCTCCTCGAAGGGGGCAGGCAGGTGGAAGTGGAGGCCGGGGCCAAAATTGGTCTGCCATTTGCCGAAGCGGAAGACGGAGGCCTGTTGGCCCGGATCTACCATAACGACGCTGGTGGACAGCCAGGCAAGCAGGGCGATACCTGCGATGACCAGAAAGCCGAGCGGACCGAAATTGGTTCCGCCGCTGCCGCCACCGCCGCCACGTTTGCGACCACCGCCGCCGCCGCGCTGCCGGAAACGTTCCTGCATGCGCCGCATCTGGTCTTCGAGGTCATTACCCCCATTGCCGCCCGAGCCGCCGGGACGGTTCCAAGGAGAGCCGCCATCCTTGCCGCCTCCATTGTCATTTCCGCCCTCGCCGCCCCAAGGGCCGCTGGATTTAGTTTTGTCATCCCAGGGCATGAGCCCTCCCTGTATTACTGTGCATGGGTTCTATATAGGCGCTTTGGTGATAAGTGCATGCCTGTTTGCAGGCATCAAGAGCAGCGGAGTCGCAGATTTTGTTCGGATCTAGGGATAAATCACGCCGGAAACTCGAAGAAAAGATCATCGAAGCCCTCGGTCGGCCCGATTGGCTCGAATCGGTTTCGGTGGGTGAAGACGGTCGCGCGGTACTTGTGATCGAGGCAGACCCAGCCGCGCCAGAGGCCGCTGAGGCGCGCCGGATCGAAGCTGAAGGCAAGGTCGAACTGGTCTCCGGGGTCAAATCCGTGAGCAGCGTTCTGACCGCCGAACGCGTTGCGGTCGCTCCGGCGAAGGAGGTTCATCTGTCTCATGCGCCCGCCTCAAAACGTGTGCGCAAGGGCGCCCGCCTGTCGGATGAGGCGATGCAGCAAGGGAATGTTCCGGCCAGCACACCAAAGTCCTCAATCCCCGGTATTTCCAGGATTCTAGTCGTGGCGAGCGCCAAGGGCGGCGTCGGCAAGTCTACAGTCGCGGTCAATCTGGCTGCGGCGATGGCAAAAGCAGGCATGAAAGTCGGCCTCATGGATGCCGACATTTATGGCCCCTCTATCCCGACCATGCTGGGGACAGTGTCGGCTGAGCCAGTGACGTCCGCGGAGTCCGGCAAGCTGCAACCTGTCGAAGCCTTCGGCATGAAGACGCTATCGATTGGATATCTGTCCGATCCGGACTCGCCGATGATCTGGCGCGGACCCATAGTAATGTCAGCAATCACACAGATGTTGAATGATGCGGAATGGGGTACCGTGGATGATCCGCTGGACGTGTTGATCATCGACACGCCGCCGGGAACGGGGGATGCACAGTTGACGATAGCCCAGCGCGTGCCCGTAACGGCGGCGCTGATCGTCACCACGCCCCAGGAAGTCGCGCTGGCGGATGTGCGTCGCGGCGCGGCCATGTTTGCCAAGACTGAAGTGCCGGTCCTTGGCATAGTCGAGACAATGAGCTGGTTCGAAGATCCGGCGGGCAATCGCCATTATCTGATGGGGCAGGGCGGGGGCACCGCCACGGCGAATGCTCTTGGCCTGCCAGTGCTGGCTGAGCTTCCGATGCTGCAAGCGATCCGCGAAGGTGGCGATTCAGGCAAGCCGGCGGCGCTGTCAGATGAAACAACGGGCCAGCTCTTTCATGAACTGGCCCGCCGCGTTGCGATGGGGCTGGATACGCTTCAATCGAAGCCCGCGCCGCAGATCATCTTCGAGGACTAGGTCGGCTCACTGAAGTATTCTTCAGCGAGCGTGCTCGCTATGGTCAACAGATTCTCGTAGCCGACCGTATTGTTGTTGAGGACGACGATGACACCGTCTTGTTCCGGAAGGAGCAAAACAAGGCTGAGATAGCCGATCAGACGTCCATTATAGAAGATGACCTCCGTCGGTTCTCCGCTGCCGATGGTCATTTGAGTCACCGTCCAGGCCATCGGCGCTTCCGGATTGAAGGCCTCCTTCCGGCCAGTTTCGGACAGGAGGTCTCCGTTAAGAACGGCCTGTCCCCAGGCAGACAGATCATCAACCGTTGAGTACATCGAGGCGGTTCCGCGGAACAGGACGGGGTTGGTGATCGGGATGATTTCGTAGCCGCCATCTTCGGAGCGGAAATAGTTGGCCGCCAGATCAATTTCGTCCTGATAGATTTGCCCGGTACGGTCGAGGCCGAGCGGATCGAGAATCTGCGATCGCAAATAGTCTTCGTATCCGGTGCCTGCATGGCGGTCGATGATGCGCGCGAGCAGGTAATAATTCACGTTTGAATAGAGGTAGTCGCTGCCGGGCCGGAATCTCAGCTCGAGCGCCTCAAGAGTGTCCATAAAGGACTCATCGGTGAAGGATCGCTTCACCTCATTGTCGAACCACCCGGGAATGTCGACATAGTGCGGAATGCCGGACCTGTTCTGGAGCAGGTGGCGCAGGGGGACGTCACGCGCATAGGGCGTCTCAAAATCGGGCAGGAGTTCTTCCAGTGACTGGTCCAGATCGAGTTTTCCCTCATCGACCAGTTGCAGGACAAGCGAAGCGGTGAAACTCTTTGTCATCGACGCAATTGGGAAACGGGTGTCGGAATTGACCGGTTGTACGTCTTCGGTTGGCCATGCGTTCACAGCCTGACGCAGGATGATTTCTTCTTTTTTGCCAACAAGAATGCTGCCAGAAAATTCCAGCTCTTCCAGAACGCCCGTGATTTCCCGGGAGGGTTGGTCGTTGGTGTCTATCGCCGGTGCATCATAGGAGGCGGCGTGTTCCGGCGTGCAGCCGATGGTCAGGAGTGCAGCCATCATGGCCAAAATCGTCGCGTAGTTCATGGTTCGCTCCAAATCGTCAGCGCTCCGATCTAGCGGCGCTGGCCGGCATTGCATATCGAAAAGCTGAAAGTTTTTTGAGGCCTTGCCCGAAGCGAACCGGGTCTAATCCAGCCGCTTACGGACGATATTCTCGCTGCTTGCAGACAATTCGAATGCCATGCCGTCTTCGCCCATAATGATCGGGCCATCATAGGCGTCATCCGTTCCTTTCAGGAATGCCGGGTATAGAAGGCGGCTCGGCACCGCCGGAACGAAATGGCTGAAGACCAGCATGCGCGCACCTGCTTCGCTGGCGACTTCCGCGCCCTCGACCGGCGTCGTGTGGTAGTCGAGGATATCGTTCATGATGGCCGCGAGGCGGGCCTGTCCGTTCGCATTGAGTTGGTCGCGGATTTGGCTGACCATGTCGGCATTCAACGCTTCGTGAACGAGTATGTCCGTGTCCCGCGCCAAGGCGACCAAGCGTGGATCCTTGACCGTATCTCCGGAAATCGTGACGGACCGTCCTTTGTAGTCGAACCGGTAGGCTACAGCTGGCTCAATTGGATCATGATCCACTGAAACTGCGGTAACGCTCAGGCCATCGCGGTCATACACTTTGCGAGCTGTGCTCGCAGGCGTGAATGGAACAGCATCTGCGCCTTGTCCAGATGGGGACAGGACATCCGCTCCGTGATGGGCGACACGGTATGCAGAATCCAGAGCATAGGCAGCGTCGAAGCCAGCGACGACCTGGCCGACGCCATCCGGACCGTGGATCGGCAAGGGTGCCTGTGCGCCACCGGCTGCCCAGTGTTGCAGCAACACCTCTCCAAGCCCATCAATGTGATCGGAATGGAAATGGGTCAGGAACACCGCCTCCACATTGGCCCACGGCAGACGCAGCTCTCCGAATCTTCGGCCTGATCCGGCCCCGGCATCAACGATAAAGACGCGGTCTCCCGCAACGACCACCGTCATGGGTCCCACACGCCCCGGATCGGGCAGGGGAGATCCCGTGCCGACAAGTACAACGGTCAGACCGTCTGGTGCGTCGGCAAGCGCATTTTGCCCCAAGGTCGATTTGACCGCAGCTTTGAACGCAAACTCGCCAATTTGTACGCCGAACAGGGTGCGTGCGCCAATCACGGCGAGCACCAAGACTGTCGCGGCGATCAGAATGATTTTGAGAACTCTCATCGCTTATCCTCCTGAATTGCAAACTAGGCGTTGAAGTTCAGTTTCAGGCCCGGCTCCGGCCACCGGCATTTGGCAAGCTGGCCGGTACTCGACAGGGTAACGTAGGCATCCTGCATGTCGTCGCCGCCAAAGGCGATATTGGTGACGATCAGGTCGGGAAAAGCCGTGTGGTGAAAATCTCCGTCCGGCGTGATCGTTGTGATACCGCCATTCAGAATGGTTGCGACACAGACATTGCCCGCCGCCGTCATGGCCAGGCTGTCAAAATACTGCAGGCCCGGCATGGTGGCGACTACGCGCCCGCCATTGAAAGGGGAGGCAGGTTTGATGATGCCGGGGCTTTCCAAATCAAACGCCCACATGCGTCCGGTCATGGTGTCGGCCATGAAGACGGTCTGCTCATCAGGAGCAAGGCCGACACCATTTGGACTACTATAATGGAAGTCCAGTTCCTTGGCTTCGCTGGCACCATTGGCGAGGAAAAAGAGCCCGCCGAAATCGCGGTGGCGCGAGTAGGTTTTGCCATGATCGGTGAAGTAGAGATTGCCTGCCTTGTCGAAGACGAGATCGTTGGGGCCTTTCAGGGGGTGGCCACCGACTGTGTCCAGTACCCGGTCAACCTTGCCTGTAGAAAGATCAACCCGTTCGATGCGGCCACCATCATAATCGTCCGGACAGTTTCCGGGGATGAGCAAACCGTCCATGTCAGTATAGATGAAGCCGCCATTATTGCAGACCCAGAGTGCGCCGTCCGGACCGATCGCAAGGCCGTTGGGGCCGCCGCCGGGCGTCGCGATCACTTCGGTCTTGCCGTCACCCCAGCAGCGCGTGATGCATTTCTTCTCGATCTCGACAACGATAATGCTGCCATCGGCCATAACGACCGGGCCCTCCGGAAAGCGCAGACCGCTCGTGATGATTTCGAATTCCATGTGGCTGTTTCCTCCTCGCCCTTTTTTGGGAGGAGGTTAGGCGTCGCGATGGGGAAGGACAACGCGTATCCTAGGGGGAAGTGAACGCGCTGATCCGGTCGAGCTGGCGGATGGAGAAGGCGAAATCATTGCCTTCGCCGGCCTCGAACTGTTCTGCGCCGGTTTCTTTCCACTGGTTCGCGTCTAGTTCCGGGAAGTAAGCGTCTCCATCGGGTGCGGCATCGACTTCCGTAAGATAGAGGCGATCTGCAATCGGCAGGGCCAGTTTGTAGATGGCTTCGCCACCGATCACGAAAACCTTGTCGGCGGCGGTTCTGGCGGCCACGGCGCGGGCGGAGTTCGTTGCCGCCGCAAAGCTGGAATAGACACGGGCGCCTTCGGCATTGTAGGCCCAGTCGCGGGTCATCACGATGTTCTCGCGACCTTTGAGCGGGCGCACGGGCAAACTTTCCCAGGTCTTTCGGCCCATGATGATTGGGCACCCAAGCGTCGCTTTCTTGAAGAATGCGAGGTCACTTTTCAGGCGCCAGGGCAGATCACCTCCAGAACCAATCACATTGTTGCTGGCCCTGGCGGCAATCAGGCAAAGTTTTACATGTGCCGACATAGTGACCGGTTCCAATCTACTTGCATCCAATTTCGCGCGCGGCCCTTGTGACCAGAAGCGTCTGCGTGAATACATGCAGAGCCGAGTTTGTATGGTGAATGCAACCTTCTTTCATCAGTTTTCACAAGCCCAAAAACAGTTCCGTGGGGGATAATCAGAATGAAATCGATTGTAGCGATTCTGACCAATGGAAACCCGGAACAAATCGGACTGGCAATTCCTGCTCTTCTGTTGTCGTTCTTGGCAATTTGGCTGCTCAGAGGGCGCGGATGGGCGCTCATTTATGTCGCACTCATTCCCTTTTTGAACTGGTCGTTCGGGATCATCCCGGAGTTTCAGATTCTTGCCCCGACAGGCACCGGACTGACCGCTCAAGGCGTGTCTCTCCATCCGATGACAATGGTAACTGGAATGGTGTTCGTGGTCCGCGATTTCGTGCAACGCGAAATGGGCCACCGGGTGTTGCTTGTGATGGCCATGGCGATCGCCTGGTCGTTTTACTATGCGTGGCCCGTGATTGCGCTGGCCAGCGGCATCGCATTTGCCATTTCCGAGGGGGTGGATTGGCTGATGTTCACCTTCACCAAATATCGGCTATCGACCCGGATTCTGCTCTCCAGCGCGCTGGCAGCGCCGGTCGATACGACTGTGTTCCTGTATGGCGCTGATCTCGCCAAGCAGATGGAACTTGGCATGGACCCCGGAAACTCGCTGCATGTGTGGAACTGGATCGTGTTCGTGATCGGCAAGATGGTCGGCGCGGTTATCGTTTCGGCAGTCATTCGGCGGCGGGAAAACCTCGGTCTCGTGGATCCGGCGGCCGCCTGACTGTACTATCCGGGAATACCCATATTGCTGATGTCATAGAAACATGCATATTTGCGCAAATATGCAAATAAGGAGTCGATCATGGCGGACGGCAAGAAGGACTATGGCGCGATAACGGGTGCGATCAGCGAGGGAATATCCGGGCTTCGCGGCACCGGGGCCAAGGAGACGCTGACGCAGTTCAACGCGATGGCGAAGGCCGCTCTCGCGGATGGGGCGCTCGACACGAAGACCAAGGAACTGATCGCGCTCGCCATCGGCGTTGCCAAGCAGTGCGATGGATGTATCGGCTTTCACACCAAGGCGCTCAAGAGGCTGGGCGCGACGGATGAGGAAGTGGCCGAGACGCTCGGCATGACCGTTTACATGGGCGGTGGCCCAAGCCTGATGTATGCGGGCGACGCCTGGACGGCTTGGCAGAGCCTCAATGATTCCTAGACGGCCACCGGCGCCTTGATGTGAGCGTGCGGTTCGTAGCCTTCGACCGTGAAGTCTGAATACTCCCAGCCGAACAGGTCGATCTTGTCGGGATTCAGGATCATGCGGGGCAGGGCACGCGGCTCACGGGTCAGCTGGAGCCGGGTCTGCTCCATATGGTTCAGGTAGAGGTGCGCATCGCCGAATGTGTGGACGAACTCGCCAGCTTCCAGCCCGGTCGCGCGCGCCATCATCAGGGTGAGTAGCGCATAGGATGCGATGTTGAACGGTACGCCGAGGAAGACATCGGCCGAGCGCTGGTAGAGCTGGCAGTTCAGCTTGCCGTCCATGACATTGAACTGGAACAGGCAGTGACAAGGGGGCAGGGCCATGTCGTTCACATCGGCCGGGTTCCAGGCGGACACAATCAAGCGGCGGGAATTGGGATTGGTGCGGATTTCGTCCAGCACCCACTGGATCTGGTCAATCACCCGGCCGTCCGGCGCGGCCCAACTGCGCCACTGCTTGCCATAGACGGGGCCAAGGTCGCCATTCTCATCGGCCCACTCATCCCAGATCGAAACGCCGTTCTCCTTCAGATACGCGATGTTCGTATCGCCTTTCAGGAACCAGAGCAGTTCGATGATGATTGAGCGCAAATGCAGTTTCTTGGTGGTCACCATTGGAAAGCCGTCGGCAAGGTCGAACCGCATCTGACGGCCAAACACAGCGCGTGTGCCCGTGCCGGTCCGATCTCCGCGTTCATGGCCATTGTCCAAAATGTCCTGCAGGAGATTGAGATATTGCTGCATGTCGGCCTCGGTCGGGAATCGATTTTCAGAGTTCAGGATACCACGGAAACAGGCTGTGGGGGCAAGGCCCGACAGCGGGTTTTAACCAGATGGTCTAGGCCCAATCAGGGTAAATGCTGTCTTTCCCCACTGCACCAATTTTGAGGCCATATCTGAAGACGCAGGAAATCAGTCTGAGCGAAACTCAGGATTCGCAGACAGGTGCTGACGATCGATGGGGCAAGTGATGGATATGTATCCTGCAAACAGGCAATCGCACTCACTCGCGCGCGATGATCGCGGCAATCTGACTGTGCTCACTGCGTTCATTCTGGCCTCCATGGTGGCGCTGGTTGGTTTGGCTGTCGATCTCGAGTTTATCTTCAGGCAACAGGCGCGCGTTCAATATGCGATGGACTCGGCGGTGCTGGCTGGGGCGTTGTCGCGCCAGGCGGGCGCGACAGATGAGGAAGTGACCGCAGACATTCGCGAATACATGAGCCCGCTGATTGCGAGCGCTGGCGGCGGTATGACATGTACACCCGTCACTGTGGTCTTCACCGATGACAGCGAAGACATTCTCGGGAAAATGAATTGCACCCAGCCGACCTTCATTTCCAACATCATGGGAAATGACGACATGAGCTTCAACGTCGCTTCGACCTCGACCTTCTCGGTCGGAAAGATCGATGTCTCGTTTGTGTTCGACGTATCGGGCTCCATGAACAGCAACAATCGGCTAACCCTGTTGAAAGAGGCTGCGGTCATCGCGTTTGATGAATTGCTGCCAGATGATCAGGTGCGGGATGGCACGGTCAGGCTGGGCATTGTGACCTACAATAATTCGGTCAATGCGGGGGCTTATTTTGATGAGGTGACGCGCGCGGTCACCATTCCGGCCGACACTTCCAACAGCAATGGGTTGAGCAATTACAATTCCTACAATAGCGCGCGGATGTATGACGACGCGACCGGCAAGCGTTTCATGTACTACGAAAACGGCACGTGCACCGAAAGCGATCCGGATGAGTGTGACCAGCATGGTGACTATGACTGGGACGTTGCCCGATGGTTCTGGGAAGACTCGTCAGCCACCGACACGTGTGTGTACGAGCGGACAGGCACCTATGCTGATAGCGATGCAGCGCCGGGCAGCTTCGCCTGGATCGGGGCAGGCAATCCACGCTGGAACTTCTATGATAGCGATCGCGACAAGTATCGCGGCGAAAACGAGATCGAAAATGGCGGCGCAAATGGCTCTACCGGCGCACTCGATTTCTACTATGCGACGTGCCGCGCCACCGGGCCGGTCCCATTGACCGAAGACAAGGCAGCGCTGACCGCCCATGTGAACAGCATGACGGCGAATGGCGGCACCGCCGGACATCTGGGAGTGGCGTGGGGGTGGTACCTGCTGTCGCCGAACTGGCAGAATGTCTGGCCGGAGACGGCCAAGCCCTGGGACTATGACGAGGTCAATGTGACCAAGGCCGTGATCCTGATGACAGATGGCGATTTCAACACAAACCATCCCAGCGCCAGCAAGAACTCCTTCAGGCAGGCCATGGATTTATGCGACGCCATGAAGGCCGAGCCGTCCAAGGTCCAGATTTACACGGTCGGTTTTCAGGTGCCATCCTATGTGCAGACCACGTCTGATGGGCAAACCATTATGGAATATTGCGCGACAAGCCCGTCTTATGCTTTTGATGCGTCGAGTGGGGACGAGTTGAAGGAAGTCTATCGCGAGATCGCCCAGTCGATTTCAGATCTGCGCATCAAGAGCTAGGTTTCAGGGACTGCCATTCCGTCATCTACGCGCACGGTTTGCGCCCGGTCCCCAAATGCTTCGAACAGGAAGGCTTCGGTGCCGGTCAGCCAGGCTTGCCCTCCCAGCGCTGCCAGCTCATCAAACAGTGCGGCGCGCCTGTCCGCATCAAGGTGGGCGGCTGCCTCGTCCAACAGCAGCAGGGGAGAGGGGCCATCGCCGCCAGCGCGGAGCGCCGCAGCCGATGCGAGGATCAAGCCGATGAGCAGGGCCTTCTGCTGGCCGGTCGAGGCGTCCTTGGCGGGCGCACCGGTTGGCCGGTGAATGACCGTGAGGTCTGAGCGATGCGGACCATCAATGGTGCGTCCGGCGGCGATATCGCGGCGACGGGTCGTTCGGAAGGTTTCGGTCAGCGCTTCGAAGATCGTCTTGAAGTCATCGCCGCGAAGGGCGGCTTGTTCGGCCTTGCCTTCCAGTGCGAGGTCAGCCTTCGGGAAATAGCCTTCGGGTCTTGCATCAATCGCCACCTGCAGGGATTCCAGCACATGGGCGCGGTTGATGGCCATTTCTGCTCCGGACTCCGCCATGCGGGCCTCGATGGCATCGGCCCAGGCCGGATCCACATGACCGCGTTCCAGCAGGGCATTGCGTTCGCGCATCGCTTTCTCATAACGGCCCGCAGCGGTGCCATGGGTCGGCATATGTGCCATGACCTGACGGTCAAAGAAGCGCCGCCGGTCGGACGTGCTGCCACGAAACACACCGTCCATTGTGGGCGTGAGCCAGACGATGCGCACAAGATCTGCGAGGTCGGATGCGGTTGCTGGCGCGCCATCAATACGTACCGTACGTTTCGTACTGGGGCCGGTATCGACACCTACGCCGATCCGCTGATCGTTTGCGAGTGCGGCGGAAACAGTCCAACCGCCCAGCGCGTCTTTTCGTATCATTTCCGGCAGGGTGGCAGAACGCAGACCTCGGCCCGGCCCCAATTGGCTGACGGCTTCCAGCAAATTCGTCTTGCCTGCGCCATTCGACCCATAGAGACAGACATGCCGGCCATCGAGTGGCAGGCTGAGCGACTCGTAATTTCGAAAGTCAGTCAGGGTCAGGCGGGTCAGGGCGGTCATTCAAGCTGTATGGAGGGGCCAGAGGTCAGGAGTCGAGACCATGGCCGCCTTCGGGCCGGGTCTCTGCGATGCGTTCCATGCCGGCGATCATTGGGCGGCCCTTGGTGATGGCATCCTGTACGATTGGCATCGACAGGCTCGCCGAGTGGCTTTCCTGACTATCCCAGGCTTCGGTTATCCAGATGGCGTTCGCGTCGGTTGGATCGCTGGCCACGATATAGCTGAGGCAGCCGGGCATGCCCGAGACGCCATCGATAAGGATGCGCATCAGCGCGTCGCGGTTGCCATCCGTTGCCGTGAACTTTCCGATGAGGCCGTACATGCTTGTCTCCTTCCGGGTCGGGATACCACAGGCCGCCAAGCCGGTCGCTGCGGTTGCGCTGGCAAGAAGGGTCCGGCGATCCAGCGGCTCCACAGACAAACTACACCCGCAGCGGCATCAACACATAACGCGCGCTATCATCTGATGGGTCCAGCACGAGCGCTGGCGACGCAGGATCACTGAACATGAACTCGGCTTCGACAGCCTCGATCTGGCCGGCAATGTCGAGCAGGTATTTCGCGTTGAATCCGATTTCCATCGCTTCGGAGCCATACTCGGCTTCGAGTTCTTCATTGCCCACACCCGTTTCAGCGTGATTGACAGCCAGTACCAGCTTGCCATCAGACAGGGACATTTTTACCGAGCGTGAGCGCTCGGCCGACACGGTCGAAACGCGGTCGACAGCGGCTTCGAAGGCCTTGTTGTCGATGGTCAGCTTCCGGTCATTCCCTTTCGGGATGACGCGGCCATAATCCGGGAAGGAGCCGTCGATCAGTTTAGAAGTCAGGACGGCGCGACCTGCACGCACGACGATCTTCGTGTCGGAGACTTCGATTTCGATGTCGTCATCCACCCCGTCGACGAGGCGGCGCGCTTCCGCGACCGCCTTGCGGGGCACGATGATGCCTTCGAGATTTTCCGCGCCGGCGGGAGCCGGAAGTTCTGCCAGGGCAAGACGATGGCCGTCTGTGGCAACGGTGCGGAGCACGGCCGTACCGTCTTCGGTCTTGGCTCCGTGAAGATAAACGCCGTTCAGATAGTAGCGGGTTTCTTCAGTGGAGATCGCGAAGCGGGTCTTGTCGATCAAACGGGCGAATTCCTTGGCGCCAAGTGAGAATTTGGTCGGCGTGTCGTCAGAGCTCATGGTCTGGAAGTCGGATGCTGGCAGGGTCGGCAGTTCAAAGTGCGAGCGGCCTGCGGTGATCGCGAGGCGCTGGCCTTCGGGTTGGACTTCCAGTTCGACTTCGGAGCCCGCAGGCAGTTTGCGGACGACGTCAAACAGCGTACCGGCCGGGGCCGTGACCGCACCTTCGCGCGTGACGGTTGCATCCGCGCTGTCCACGGCCTCGATGTCGAGATCGGTCGCAGTGAGTTTCAGCTCGCCATTGCTTGCTTGAAGCAAGACATTGGAGAGGATCGGAATTGTGTTCCGGCGCTCCACCACATTCTGCACGTGAGAGAGTGCGTTCAGCAGGTCGCCGCGTTCAATCGTCAGTTTCATCGTCCGTTCCGTTCATCGGGGGGCCTTGGAAAAGGCCCGGAATTCTTCACCAGTCCTGCCGCTTCCGCCCGGAACCGGCGGTCCGGAATGGAATCGGCCCGCTCTGTGGGGAGAGCGGGCCGAGCACACTTACTCAAACAAAGGCAAAAGCCAAGCGCCGATCGTAGATTCGCCGCTCTCAGCTGGGTTTGCCTAATTCATGCCTGCCGCCTGTAGCTCCAGGATGGTCTCGTTCACGGCTTTGATGTGCGCGCCCAATTCATTGTTCTCGGGCAAGGCCTTGGACACTTTGCGGTGCGCGTACAGGATCGTGGTATGGTCACGCTTGCCGAAACTGTAGCCGATCTGCGGGAAGGATTTCCCGGTCAGTTCGCGGCAGAGATACATGGCAATCTGGCGTGGATACACCACGGCGCGTGCCTTGCTCGGGCTCTCCATGTCAGCCTTGGAAACCTCGAACACTTTCATGGCAGCCTTCTTGACCAGTTCGATGGAGGGCTGGCGGACATCGCCTTCGGTCCGGCGGATGATCTTGTGAACCATTTCCATTGTGGGCGTGCGAATGCCGAAGGCCGCTTCGGTGTAGAGGTTCCAGATCGCACCCGTCATCTCGCGGGCCTGACCACGGATGCCGGCATTGAACTCGGCGATCATTTCGTCGGTGACCGCAAAGTTCGGGTGACCGGCCTCGATGTGGTCAGCGAGGTGGCGCATGATTTGGTGCCGCATGCCTGCATCCGGTGCGCCAACCTCAACAGTGGTCGCGCCTTTCAGCTCACTGATCATGCGCGGGCTGAACCCGGTGACATCGCCGGGGGCCTTATCACCCGCCAGCACGACATGGCCGCCATTGGCCGTGACTTCGCGAATGTTCTGAAACAGTTCCGTCTCGGTGCCGGGCTTGCCGCTGATCCGGTGAAGATCGTCGATCATCAGGATCGTCGCCGCGCGCAGCCGCTTCTTGAGGGCGCTCGTATCCTTCACCTTCACGCCATCAGTGTAGGATGAGAGGAACTCCTCGGCCGTCAGATAGACAATGTGACAATCCTCGCCGCGCTGCTCTGCAGCGGTCTTCAATGCGTGCAGGATGTGTGTCTTGCCAGTGCCTTGCAGGCCGTAGAACAAGGTTGTCAGCGTTCCGACCGGCAACCCGCCTGCAATGCGTTTGGCCATCTGGACAGCCAGCTCGTTCGCCTCACCCGTGACGAGCGTCTCAAAGCTCATAACAGGCGCGCCGGAGCCGGAACCGGCAGGTTTCGCCTGCTCGGGCGCGGCCTCGGCGATCTCCGCCTTGGCCCATGGGTCCTCGACAATGTCGAGCAGCTCAGCGGGCGCGGTGCGCCAGCAGACGAGCTTGATCGCTCGGCCTGCCGGGTCATGCTCGCGCCAGATGCGCTGGATCGCATGGCGGTGTGCGCCATAGACGCGGTCAAAAGACAGCGGGTCGCGCGCCGCGATCACCATTTCGCCATTGAACTCAGCGACCAAGCGCAGGCCATCGATCCAGCGATCATAGTCGGCGGTGTTGAGGATTGTCGCAAGATGGGCTTTGACAGTCAGCCAAATCTCCTTGCCCGGAGCATTCTTGCCTTTATTCATCTTCTCGAAGTCTACGCCAGTTTTTGAATCAAAGAGTTTGTTCCCGTCCATGCCGAGCCCCATTTTCTAGTTATAATTTCACCCTGACCAACTGGCACGCAGTTTCCCTTCCGAACCGAAATCCGGTCACACTCAATACTCCGTGTCGGGAGAACTTTTCTGTTGGTAAATTGAAATTACTCACTGGGGGTTTTGCTGACAAGTGCTACTTTTATGCGACAACAGGATTTGATGAGTTGACTCTTCGTACTGTACCTCAAACCGCAATCAAATCAGGTGCTTGAGCACTGATCTTTTTTTGTGAGTGAGTCGCCCCACACATTTGTTCGCACCTGTTCTGTCAACAGGGGGCGCGGGTATAAGGCTGTGGATATCTGCAGAAAATCGACGTGTTTCTCAGGATCGCTGACGAGTCCCTACATTACCGCAACCCGGACCCCGTCAGTCAGCCCAAATTCGCAATCCTACCATGAAACATCCAGTAGAAATGATGTTGAAACTCGAAAGGTCCAATTTGTTGTATTAGGAGATTGACATGAAAAAACCCGCCTGAACCATCAGGCGGGTTTCAAATTTCCAATCGGGAAAAGTCCGATCAGCCCATCGCTTTGACGCGAGCTGACAGACGCGAAACTTTCCGCGATGATGTGTTCTTGTGCATGACGCCTTTGGTCACCGCGCGCATCAGTTCAGGCTGAGCAGAGCGCAGCGCTTCCTGGGCAGCAGACTTGTCGCCAGCTTCGATTGCTTCTTCGACCTTGCGAACAAAAGTACGCACGCGCGAGCGGCGGGCTTTGTTCACTTCGGTGCGGTTCGCAATCTTGCGGACCATTTTCTTGGCGGAACGGGTATTAGCCATATTAAACTCCTGTGGCCCAAAGGGCTCCCTTCGGGCTGAAGGCGGGGGAATACATAAACGGTGCGAAGGCGTCAACCGCGCAATTGAGGCTGGTTGCAGGAAATAGCAGGTGGGCCGGGGCTTTCAGCATCATTTGTCTTTGAAATGAGCGGAGCGTTTCTCGACATAGGCGGCCATGCCCTCTTTCTGATCATCCGTGGAGAACAGGGACTGAAACATGCGGCGTTCAAACTGGATGCCTTGCGAAAGCGGAGTCTCATAGGCCACTTTGATGGCTTCCTTGGTCAGCATGGCGGCCGCCAGAGGCATGGATGCGATCGTGCGGGCGAGTTCCCGCGCAGCATCCATAAGGTCGTCGGCAGGGACGACCCGGCTGACAAGGCCACAACGCTCGGCTTCTTCAGCCTCCATCATGCGACCAGTCAGGCAGAGTTCCATCGTCTTGGATTTACCTATCACGCGGGCCAGACGCTGTGTGCCGCCGGCGCCCGGCATGACGCCGAGGCGCACTTCCGGCTGTCCGAACCTGGCGGTATCCGCTGCCAGTATGATGTCGCACATCAGGGCCAGTTCGCATCCCCCGCCAATGGCATAGCCGGAAACGGCGGCCACAATGGGTTTGCGGGCGCGAGCTGCGCGTTCCCAGTTCCGGCTGATGAAATCTTCATAATAGGACTCAGGATAGGTTTTTTCCTGAATTTCCTTGATATCTGCGCCACCCGAAAAGGCTTTCTTGCCGCCCGTCAGGATGATGCAGCCAATGTCCGGATCGGCTTCAAATCGATCCAGCGCATCTGTCAGCTCATTCATCATCTCTTCGCAGAGGGCGTTCAGGCTCTCGGCGCGATTGAGCGTGATCACGGCGAAGCCGGCTTCCTGGTCAATCTCGGTGAGAAGCGTTTTGTAAGACATTCATTAAATCCTGCTCGTCGCGGTGTGGCGCTGGCAATTTGATCTGCAGCAGCCTTTAACTTTCGGGACACTCTACATTCGGCTGCCCGGGGCCGGCAAAATCTGGAGGGCGATGCGCTTTTTCTGTTGCGGATCAATTCGCGAAGGCGGGCCTATACCGCGAACATGACGCATTTGTCATCCATTGCGAGTCATATGGCGGGAAAGGGCGACAATATACGCGATTGGTTGTTTTCAAGGCAGCACCCTATATCCCACCCATGACGGACGACACACAAACACCCCGTGACCCGGAGCGCAACCGCTTGTCGGGCCGGATTGCGCGCAGCGCACGGGTTGGTGCCAACCTGTCCGGCGCGGGTCTAACCTTCGCCACGCAAAGCCTGTTCGGGGGGGATCAGGGGGATGAAAAGATTGCCCGTGCGCTGGCCGCTGCGCTCGGTAAGTCCAAAGGTCCGCTGATGAAGGTGGCCCAGATGGTGTCGACCATTCCGGATTTCCTGCCGCCCGAATATGCCGCCGAACTCAGCCAGCTGCAGGCTGAAGCCCCTGCCATGGGATGGCCTTTCGTGAAACGCCGGATGCGCGCTGAACTGGGCGCCGACTGGCAGGAAAAGTTCGGCGCGTTCGAAAAGGAGGCCTCGCATGCCGCCTCGCTTGGCCAAGTCCATGGCGCGACCCTGCATGACGGGCGCCGGGTCGCCTGCAAGCTGCAGTATCCTGATATGGCCAGCGCGGTGGAATCCGATATTGGCCAGCTCAAGACCATGCTTGGCCTGTTCAAGCGGATGGATGGCTCTATCGACCCGAGCGCGATGGTGGTCGAAATCACCGACCGCCTCCGTGAAGAGCTCGATTATGCGCGCGAGGCCAAGCATATGGCGCTCTATGCGAACATGCTGGCCGATCGTGATTTCGTCACTGTGCCGGATCCTGTGCCGGAATTGTCCACCGACCGGTTGCTGACCATGAGCTGGGTATCCGGAAAGCGGCTGAATGCGTTTGAGGATGCCCCGCAGGAGGTGCGCAACCGGATTGCGGAAATGTTGTTCTGGACATGGTGGGGGCCGTTCAACTCCCATGCCGTGATCCATGGGGACCCGCACCTCGGCAATTACCAGGTGACCGGGGAGGGGACCGGGCTGAATCTGCTAGATTTCGGCTGCATCCGTATCTTCCCGCCGGAGTTCGTCAGCGGCGTGGTCGATCTCTATCGCGCGATCCTGGCGGACGATTTCGACGCGGCCTATGCCGCCTATGAGAAATGGGGCTTCAGCGGCTTGTCCCGCGAGCTGGTCGAAGTGCTGAATATCTGGGCGCGCTTTATATATGGACCACTGTTGGACGACCGCGTGCGTTCAGTCGCAGACGGTGTGACGCCCGGCGAGTATGGCCGCAAGGAAGCCTTTGCAGTTCGCAAGCTGCTCAAGGAAAAGGGCCCCGTTAAGATCCCACGCGAATTCGTCTTCATGGACCGGGCCGCTATCGGACTGGGCGCAGCCTACCTCCGCCTTGGAGCAGAATTGAATTTCTATCGCCTCTTCAATGAAAGCCTCGAAGGCTTCGATATTGAGAAGGTCGCCGCGCGGCAGGCTGAGGCCAAGGCTGCTGTTGGGCTCGACTGACCCAAAGGAAGTTTGTCTCGCCTCTGGCACTCTCAGGCAGGAGGCGCTAATCCGACTCCCATGAGCGACGATCTTACCAGAAACCAGACTTTCGACACGCCTGAAGGCTATTCCATCCTGCCATGGCATCGCGGCTTTGGCCGCCAGATTGGGCCCCTCTTCGAGAAGCGGGACGAGACCGGCCTGACGCGTGCCTTCAGGGTCGAGGAATACCATACCAATGGCATGATGAATGCGCATGGCGGCATGATGATGACCTTTGCCGACATGGCCTGGGGTGCTGCGGTCGAAAAGGATGAGGACAC
>NZ_DEXB01000046.1:423-8586 GCF_002366485.1 Hyphomonas sp. UBA3195 | reverse complement strand
GCTGCGTATCCGGCGACGCAATGAACATCGCACTGCACCACCATCACCATCATTCGTGACGCGCCGACGAGGCGCGAACCGGTCCGGCTGCGCCTCCTGAAAGTGTTCATTCTTCCGAACCAGACCAGATGAGGCAGGCCGCGCCCGGTCCGCGCTGCGCCGACGTGTTGCCTTTCCAATCTGTGCGTCTCCGTCTATGCGGAGCGCGTCGGCAACCAGGACCTGAGACGATCATGAGCGACAAGGACACACCGCCCCTCACCGGCAAGGATCTTGCCCGCAAGCCGCGCGGCTTTCCGGACAAGCGCGAGAGCCTGATCCATGCTCAGGCCGGGCTGGTCGAGACGATCACCGGCGTCTACCGCCAATGGGGCTTCGAGGCGCTGGAAACCAGCGCCTTTGAGTATGCCGACGCGCTTGGCAAGTTCTTGCCAGATGATGACCGACCGAATGCCGGCGTGTTTGCCATTCAGGATGATGACGAGCAGTGGATGTCGCTACGCTATGATTTGACCGCACCGCTGGCCCGGTTCGTGGCCGAGGCGGGTCAGTCGCTGGGCAAGCCGTTCCGTCGCTATGCCGCCGGTCCGGTCTGGCGGAATGAAAAGCCGGGTCCCGGCCGGTTCCGTGAATTCTGGCAGTGCGATGCCGACACGATTGGCGCGCCGGGCTATCATGCCGATGCCGAGATGATCGCCATGGGCGCCGAAGCGCTGCGCGCGGTTGGCATGGCACCGGGCGAGTTCGTGATCCGCGTGAACACGCGCCGCTTGCTCAATGGCGTGCTTGATGGAGTCGGCGCGACAAGCGCGGACACGCGCCTCGCGATCCTGCGCGCGCTGGATAAGCTGGACCGTCTTGGCGCCGAGGGCGTCGCGGACCTGCTCGGCGCAGGCCGTATGGATGAGAGCGGGGATTATACAAAAGGGGCGGGACTCGGCGCCTCAGAAGTAACCCGCGTACTCGCCTTCGCTCAGGCGGGGGCCGACACGCGCGCTGAAACGCTGGCCAATCTCGTCAAGGCGACGGGGGATACCGAAGAGGGCAAGGCTGGCCTCGTTGAACTCGAAGCCATCGCAAAAGCACTGGAAGCGCTCGGCGCGCCGGAAGGCGATGTCGTGATCGATCCATCCGTTGTGCGCGGCCTCGAATATTATACCGGTCCTGTCTATGAGGCGGAACTGCTCCGCGAGGTGACCGGCGAAGACGGCAAGACCTATCGCATCGGCTCCATCGGAGGCGGCGGTCGCTATGATGACCTGGTTGCGCGCTTTACCGGCGAAACAGTTCCGGCCACCGGTTTCTCTATTGGCATTTCCCGTCTCGCGGCGGCGATGCAGATCATGGGCGAGACCGAAAAGCTCGATGGGCCGGTCGTCGTGCTGAATTTCGACAAGGAAGACCCGACCAGCGCCTTGCAGCTCGCAACCGAACTGCGCCGGGCTGGTATCCGGGCCGAGGCCTATATGGGTGCATCCGGCATGCGGCCGCAGATGAAATATGCTGACCGCCGGTCATCGCCTGCTGTCGTCATGGTGGGAGAGGACGAGCTGGCCAAAGGCACGGTCACGATCAAGGACCTTGAAATGGGCGCGCTCAAGGCGAAAGCCATCAAGTCCAACGAAGAATACCGGGAAGCCCGTCCAGGTCAGTTCGAAGTGCCCCGCGCCGAAATGGTCGAAGCTATTCGCAAGATCACCGAGGCCCAGAAATGACGCACGAGACTCTCGCCGCTGCAGCACGCGGCGTTTTCGAGGCAACGGGCGCCGAACCGGTAGACCCGGCCTATATCCTGCCGTCTGATATCCCGCTGGAGCTCTCCGGCGAAGCGGTGCGGGCACGTCTCTGTGTGTTCTCCGATCATCGCGGCAATGAAATGGTCATGCGGCCAGACCTCACCCTGCCGGTGGCGGGGCAGGAGGCGGACAGGCGCGCTGCGGGTGGCGACGGAGCCAAGGCCTACACTTATGCCGCGCGGGCCTTCCGACTGCCGGCCTCTGCTGGCGACCCGATGGAATTCACCCAGGTCGGCTTTGAATGGTTCGGCAAGGAAAGCGGCGCAGATGCGGACGCTGAAGCTTTTGCGCTGGTACGCGAAGCCGTTGCCGCTTGCGATGTGTCACCCACGGCGACTGAAATGGGCGACCTCTCGATTTTTCCAGCCTTTGTGGACGCGCTTGGTCTTGCGCGTATCACGACAGACCTTTTGAAGCGGGCCTTCCGCCAGGAGGGAGGGGTCAGCGAGCTGCTCGATGCTGCGCCTCAACCGCCGGCGTCAGACCTTCAGCCCGTTCTGGATGCAGGCGGCGCGAAGGCGGCGGAAGACGCATTTTTGAAAGTTCTGAGTGATCGCGGCATTCCGATGATCGGTACCCGCAGCGTTGCCGAAATCGTCGCGGGTCTGCGCGGAAAGGCGGCGGTGCATGCCGCAGGTGGTGTGCCGGAGGCGGCACGGGCAGCGCTGTCTGATCTTGCCGGTGTGAACTGCCCTGCAGGGGAGGCGGCTGACGTGCTTGCCACCATCAGTGACAAACACGGGCTCGCGGCCATATCCTCCGTAATCGAACGGGTTGCCCGCCGAATGGAGGCGATCCTGTCTGCAGTGCCGGGCGTCGCCAGCGAGGCGCGCTTCCGGTCCGGCTTCGGTCGGCGGTTTACGTATTATGATGGCTTTGTCTTCGAATCGTTCGGTGAGAATTTGACCTCCCGCCAGCCGCTCGCCTCGGGCGGGCGCTATGATGGCCTGATCGAAGGCCTGTCCCGGTCCAGGGCCTCGGCGTCAGGTATTGGCGGCGTGGTCCGGCCAGATCGCATCCTGCGTGCAAAAGGAGAGGCGGCATGAGCGTTCTGTCACTTGCGATCCCCTCCAAGGGACGGTTGAAGGAGAAATCCGAGGAGTGGCTGAAAGCCCGTGGATTTGAAGTGCGCCAGATTGGTGGCGAGCGCGGCTACCAGGCGGAAATCTCGGGATTGGGCGAAGTCGATATGCGGCTTCTCTCCGCGCGCGAGATCGCACAGGGGCTGATCGATGGCAGTATCCATGCGGGCGTGACGGGTGAAGATTTGTTGCAGGACCTCGCGCCGACGGGGCCAGAGGATTTCCATGTGTTGGAACGACTCGGCTTTGGTGGTGCAGATGTGATCGTCGCCGTGCCGCAGGCCTGGATTGATGTGGACACGATGTCTGATCTGGAAGCTGCCGGGGCTGCATTCCGCAAGGCGCATCATCGCCGTCTCAGGGTAGCCACCAAATATATGCGGCTGACACGGCGCTTCTTCGCCGCCAAGTCCGTGGGTGAATATCGGCTCGTCGAAAGCGCGGGGGCAACCGAAGCAGCGCCTGCCACTGGCGCAGCGGACGTGATTGTCGACATCACTTCGACCGGCGCGACGCTCAAGGCGAACGGGCTCAAAATTGTTTCAGATGGAATAATATTGAAAAGCGAGGCCGTTCTGGCGGTGTCTGCAAATTCGTCATGGAGTCAGGCTGCTCTGAAGTCCCTGTCACTATTGGGCGGTGCAGCAAATGTTGAAGAATTGCTCATATTGAAAAATTTGAATTCACAATCTTGACACACGCAATAAAGCGCGGCCATATGACACGGCAAGTTTCTGGGAGGAAACGCTGCAAACGGTGGAAGGCGCGGAAGCTGGTGGAAGCTCTCCGCGCCTTTTTTCATTTCCGAAAAAATTCAGGTCCACCAGGACGGTCCGGAGCAACGGCTCAGGTGAGGTAGGGGGCGTTTTGGACATCACCCCGGTCCGTCTTGGCTTCCTGATTATCAATAAGGGATTATCGATAAACGTCAATCATAATTATCGTTTTTCGATTAAACTTTTTTCATGATGCGGATCAGTACAGCTTAATCGTCAGCTTGTAGCGGGCGTGCACCAGCCCGTGAGTTGACTTCGCCCATCGGCGCGGCCAAGCGTGGACCAAACAGGATTTTGCGCACGCAAGGAGTTATCATGAGCGATCCGCGCCAGCACATCATGCCGGTCTACAGGCCGCCAGAGCAGGTTTTCGAGAAGGGGGAGGGCGTCTGCCTCTTCACCGAGGACGGCACGCGATATCTCGATTTCATCGCCGGCATCGCCGTGAACGCGCTGGGCCACGCTCATCCCGCCATGGTCGAGGCCCTGCAGGAGCAGGCCGGCAAGCTGTGGCACACTTCCAACATGTTCCGCGTGCGCGGCGCCGAAGAACTGTCCGACAAGATCTGCCGCGATACATTCGCTGACCGCGTCTTCTTCACCAATTCCGGCACCGAAGCCGTCGAATGCGCCATCAAGTCCGCCCGCAAATACCACTGGGCGAATGGCAATGAAGCGCGCATCGACATCATTACGTTCACCGGTGCATTCCACGGTCGCTCGCTCGGCGCGATCAATGCCGGTGGCAATCCGAAATATCTCGAAGGCTTTGGTCCGAAATTGCCGGGCTTTGTGCACCTTGAATGGGGCGACCATGACGCTTTGAAGACGGCAGCGGCCCAGCCGACCACAGCTGCCATTTTCGTTGAGCCTGTCCAGGGTGAGGGTGGCGTACGTGCCATGCCCGACGCCTGTCTGATCGGGCTGCGTGAGCTTTGCGACGAGCACGGCATCCTGCTGATCTATGATGAAGTCCAGTGCGGCATGGGCCGGACAGGAAAACTGTTCGCTCACGAATGGGTTGAAGGCGCCGCGCCGGATATCCTGTGCTCGGCCAAGGGCATTGGCGGCGGTTTCCCGTTTGGCGCCTGCCTGACGACCGAAGCGGTCGGCGAACATATGCAGCCCGGCAGCCATGGATCGACCTATGGCGGCAACCCGCTCGCCATGGCGGTCGGCAATGTCGTCTGGGACATCATTTCCAGCGAAGACTTCCTGGCTGAAGTGCGCCGGGTCTCCGGCACACTGGCGCAGGGCCTGAAAAGCATCGCTGACAGCCATCCGGACAAGGTCGAAGCGGTGACCGGCAAAGGGCTGCTCACCGGTCTCAAGATGAAGTCCGATCCGAAGAGCCTGCAAGGCGTCTGCCGTGACAAGAACCTCCTGGTCGGTGTGGCCGGGAACATGGTCCTGCGTCTCGCGCCGCCACTTGTCATCACGGATGATAATGTGCGTGAAGCCACCGGCATCATCGACGCTGCGCTGTCAGAATGGGAAGGCTGAAGCCAAAATATCTCCTGGCGGTCCTATTGGTGTCAGGGTGTACGCCCGATGCCCCTGTGACCGACCTGTCGCAGGAAACTCTGGCTGATGCAGCAGAGCTCTGTGAGCTCGTCCGTACCGACTATGCCTATTACCCGGACCGGCAGGAAAATTGGGAGGCCGCATGTGCAGGCTTCGCCGGCATGCTCGGCCCCGTCACGACTAAGCCGGAACAATTGCGCGCGCTCGAAACACTGGTCGATGCGCTTTACGATCCACATGCGACGTTCGGTACGCATTCCGGCCTGTCGCCGCGTGTCGTGCCGTCAGGGTCCGACTATTGGCTCGAAGGTGACCGCGTCACGGCTGTGCGGCCGGGCAGCGCCGCGGCGCGAGCGGGTCTCGTAGTGGGTGACCAGATTGTCGCCATCAATGGTCGCCCACTGGCCGATGCGATAGTTACGCGCCTCCACCCCAAGAACGCTTCCTCTAGCGAGACCCAGAAGGCCTGGGCGCTGAACGCGGCGGCGGCGGGCTACCGCGATGAGCCCCGTTCGGTGACCATCTCGCGCATTTCCGAGTCTGAGACGCTGTCTCTTGATGGCTATGTCACTGACGCGCAGCAGGTGCCGCTGTCGTCCCGGATTCTGGACGGGAATGTCGCGTATATCCGCCTGCATGACTCGCTCGGGGATTCGCGCACGGTCGCCGCCTTCGATGCCGCGATGGACACGATGCGAGAGGCAAATTCATGGATCGTCGATCTGCGCGACACACCCGGCGGTGGCGACACGAACGTGGCAGAACCCATACTGGGCCGCTTCCTGTCGAAGGCGGCGGAATATCAACAAATCCGTCCGACGGACGCGCCGGAATGGGTGAAGACCGCAGAGCCCCATGGAGACTGGACGGCGAAAGGCCCGGTTGCTGTTCTGGTCGGTCGCTGGACAGGCAGCATGGGCGAAGGGCTGGCCATTGGCTTTGACGGCATCGAGCGGGGCGAGGTGTTTGGCAGCGACATGGCGCGCCTGGCTGGAGGCGTTGAAGATTACCGGCTCAGCCAGACCGGCTTTCCCATCCGCCTACCCGCTTACGACCTTGCCCATTTGAATGGTACGCCGCGCCATGAATGGTCTCCGCCCCATCAGGTTGTGGCTGACAATGGCGACGGACCAGACCTTGCGCTAGCAGCCGCACTCGACTGGATCGGCAGGCCAGAGGATTGAGGCTGGCATGGCTGCGCGGCTACGTTAGAATGAACATATGAGCAAAGTACGTGTTGCCTGTGTCCAGATGCGGTCGGGTGTGGAGATCGCCCCGAATATCGTGGCGGCCTCTGACCTGATCCGCGACGCGGCGGGGCAGGGGGCGCAACTGGTGACAACCCCGGAGATGACCAATCTGCTGGACATACGTCCCGGCAAGGCACGGCCAAAGATTGTTCCGGAGGCGGATGACCAGACGCTCGGGGCAATGCGCGGGCTGGCGGCTGAGCTTGGCATCTGGATGCTGATCGGTTCCATCGCCGTGACCCTCGCAGGCGAGGACCGGCTCGCCAATCGGTCTGTCCTGATCGCGCCGGATGGCTCCGTCCGGGCCCGCTATGACAAGATCCACATGTTCGATGTCGAAGTGGGCGACGGGCAGAGCTATCGCGAAAGCCGCGCTTACCGGCCGGGCGAGCGCGCCGTGCTGACGGAGACCGAGTTCGGCAAGCTGGGGATGACCATCTGCTATGATGTTCGCTTCCCGCATCTCTATCGCAAGCTTGCGCAGGCGGGCGCAGGCATCCTGACGATCCCGGCAGCGTTCACGCGCGTGACGGGCAAGGCGCACTGGCATGTCCTCGTCCGGGCGCGCGCCATCGAGACCGGCAGCTTCGTCATCGCCCCCGCGCAGGGCGGCAAGCATGAAGACGGCCGCGAGACCTTCGGCCACTCTCTGATCGTCTCCCCCTGGGGCGAGGTGTTGGCGGAGAAGGCGGATGATGAACCGGGTGTGATCCTTGCCGATCTGGATCTGGACGCTGTGGCGAAAGCGCGGCGCCGCATCCCGTCACTCGGGAATGATCAGGACATTCGCTTCAAGGACTGACGATCAGCGTCCCAAGCGCCGGCGGAATTCCTCATAGCCGAAATCGGACAGGCTCTCGATGATGCCGTCTTCCCAGCGGACCGCCAGATTTGCCAGCGGCGTGCCGTTGAACGTGTTCGTCTTGACGAAGGAATAATGCATCTGGTCGGTGAAGATGATCGTGTCGCCAGGCTTCAGGGGCGCGTCAAAGGAGTATTCGCCGATCACGTCACCCGTCATGCAGGTCTTGCCGCCGAAACGATAAGTGTGTGCCTTCTGGCCGGGCTGGCCCGCGCCGATCACGTCCGGCCGGTAGGGCACTTCCAGCACGTCCGGCATATGGGTCGAGGCGGAGGCGTCGAGAATCGCCAGATCCACCTCGTTCCAGTGCAGCGCCAGCACGGTCGCATACAGCTCGCCCGTGTTCACGACGAGGCCCGCGCCCGGCTCCAGCACGACTTCCACGCCAAAGCGCGTCTTGAACGCCTTGATGGCCGCGATCAGCGCGTCGACGTCATAGCCTTCCTTGTTCAGGAAATGGCCACCGCCGAAATTCACCGTGTTCACCTGCTCGATATACTGGCCGAAATTGTCGGCGACGAATTCGATCAGGCCGACCGAGCCCTCGTGCAGGCTCTCGCACAGGGCGTGGACATGGAAGATGTCGATGCCGGACCAGTCGACCTGGTCGAGCTTTGACGGCACTTCGCCAAATCGGCTGCCTGGTGCGCACGGATTGTAGAGGTCGCCGCCCAGGGTTGCATTGGAATAGCCGGGATTAACGCGCAGGCCGATCTTGGCGCCGCCATCGCTGGCAATGTCGCCAAAGCGTTCCAGCTGTTCGAGGGAATTGAAATAGATGTGCTCGGCCACCTCGGTCAGGCGGCGCACTTCGGCTTCGGTATAGGCCGGGGAATAGACATGAACTTCCTTGCCGAAGCTTTCATGCCCCAT
>NZ_DEXB01000046.1:0-229 GCF_002366485.1 Hyphomonas sp. UBA3195 | reverse complement strand
GAGAAGGCCTTGGTCGCCAGCAAGATCTTGCATCCGGCCGCCTCGCGCACGCGCTGGGCCGTTTCCAGATTTGCGCGCAGGCGCGCCGCGTCCAGCACGAAGACGGGCGTCGGGATATGATCGGGCAGGGCGGGTGGGGTCATGGTGTCTGGTCCTTGGGTGCCCGCTTATGCCTCATCAACGGGCCTTGAGCGAACATTATTAGCGGCGCGCACGTTCCGGCTTTTGC
>NZ_DEXB01000041.1:66138-66266 GCF_002366485.1 Hyphomonas sp. UBA3195 | reverse complement strand
ATGTCGGACATGACCTTGCGGTCAACTTCGATACCGGCTTTGGTCAGGCCGTTGATGAACTGGGAATAGTTCATTTCGTCGTCGTGGATTCGCACAGCGGCATTAATGCGCTGGATCCAGAGCGAGCG